>CAIWHQ010000079.1 GCA_903912465.1 uncultured Alphaproteobacteria bacterium
GGCATCGTGGGATCTCACCACAGACACGACGATTAACGCCAATATGAAGATGGAGCTGATGTTCTGGTAGAGGGTGGTGAAGGGCCACAGGAAGTGCCGTGAATTCAATAGGATGGGCATTCCCGAAAAGTCGCCGTCACTCGACATAGCCATGGGCCTTCAGGGTGTTGAGGAGCACATCGAGCGCGAGGTAAGGCCCATGGACCGTCAGGCCATTGCCAGATTGCCCAAGCGATACACCCGAGTTCGACCAGATTAGCCACTTGGGCAATGACGGGAGCCAGACCTCTTGTCGAGGATCAGCCTCCCGCCTGAAGCCAAGCCGGCTCAGACACAACCTGACGTGGTCGTGTTGCAAGTACCCAACGAAGACACTGGCGGGACTCGTCATAAAAGCAACTGCGTGCATACCTAGGTAGGCTGGAGCGATCACAACCAAAGGTGCCTCAAAGCCTGACCCAACAACCAACAACGTGAGGATGGTCATGAGGACTATACCAAATAACACCTGCTCCGGAAGAGAGTAAGGCCAAACCAGAACACTGTAGGTGCAACGGTCGTAGACTAATTTTTTATTATTATCCAAATGACACGCCTATCATCTTTATGACAGCGCTTTATACACTAAATAACCCAAACCCGCTCCCGCTGCGGCACCAGCAAAAAAGCCGATAGGGCCGAACAAAACTCCGATCCGGGCGCCGTAAGTGGCCCCCTCAATGGCCGCCGGAATGCCGAAGGTGGTCCCGGCCGCGAAACCTGCGCCGTACCTAATCACTTCGGGGACTTTGGGTTTAACTTCTTTCGGGCCCGCACCGATCGTTTCCTCACCACCACTGACCCAATCGATTTCTTGCAGATTCAACTCACGCACGTCCAAAGCCATAGCCGTCATAACGACCTCCCTGATATGTGCCAAATACTGCTGCGATATCTATCGCGTTAACAGTGTTGCGCGCCCCCCCCCCTGAAATGTCAAGCTCGTTCGGAAGTTGAAATCCAGTCATCAGGGTTCACGTTTACGTGTCGGAACTTTTCCGGGGAGAGGCCGTCCGTCACGCGACCCGCCGACTGGCGGGGGAGGTCATGCTGGCCACCTCGCTGCCCGGTCTGATCCTGACCGCCCTGGCGGTCGTGACGGTGGTGGCTGGCCTTATCTTCGCAGCCACCGCGACCTACGCCCGGAAGGAGACCGTTGTCGGCTGGGTGGCTCCACAGGCGGGCCTGATCCGGTTGGCGGCGCGGCAGGGCGGGGTGGTCTCGGCCTTTCAGGTTCGGGAGGGCCAGATGCTCTCCGCTGGCCAGACTGTAGCGACCCTCACCCTCTCCTCCGAGGTCGAGGGTGGCGACAGCCTCGCGGCGTTTTCGCGCAGCCTCGACGCCCAGGCCTCAGCGACCGAGGCTGGTGCGTCGGCGCGACTGGCAGCGCTCACAGCGGAGCAGGTGCAACTCCGCGCCCGTTCCACCGCCCTGGCCCGGGAGCGTGAAGAGACCCGGCGGGCCCTGAAGCTGCAGCAAGAGCGCCTCACCCTCGCCCGCACGGAGGTCGAGCGGGCCCAGGCCATCGCCGACCAGGGCTTCCTGCCCCGGCGAGAACTGGAGGCCCGACGGTCAGCCGAACTGGCGGTGCAACAAGAGGCCTCGACCCTCTCCGGGCGGATCCTGTCATTTGATCGCGAGATCGGCGAAGTCGCTGCCCGGCTCTCAGCCATACCCATCGACGCCGCCGCCGCCCGGGCCTCTGCGGCCTCCGCTCAGGCGGGCCTGAACCAGCAGAGAACGCAGACCGAAGTCCAGGGGCGATACGCGGTCATATCCACAGTGGCCGGACGGGTGGCCGCGATGCCGGTTGAAGTGGGCCAGACCCTGGCACCCGGGGCCACGGTGGCGGTCATCAGCGCGGGAGACTCCCGGCTGGAAGCTGAGCTGTTCGCACCCTCCCGGGCCGCCGGGTTCATCCGGGTGGGCCAGCCCGTCCGGCTGATGTACCAGGCCTTTCCCTTCCAAAAGTTCGGGGCCGGTAAGGGTCAGGTAACGGCGGTATCGCGCACTGTCCTGGCCCCTTCCGAGGTCGCCATTCCCGGGCTGCAGTTCCAGGAGCCGGTCTTTCGCGTCAAGGTGCGGCTGGAGCGGGAAAGTGTTGCGGCCTATGGCGCGGAGGTTCCGCTTCAGCCCGGCATGTTGCTGAACGCAGACATCGTCGTTGATCGTAGATCGCTTCTGGAATGGCTTCTTGACCCCCTCTACGCTGCAGGACGCCGGAAATGAGCGGCCTGCCGGAACTCAACTTCTCGGGTCGGCGACGGCTTCCCATGATCCAGAGCGCCGAGGCGGCCGAGTGTGGCCTGGCCTGCATGGCCATGATTGCGCGCTATCACGGGCATGATGTCGACCTGAACGGCCTGCGCCAGAGGTTCGCCCTGTCCCTCACCGGGGCGACCCTGCGCAGCCTGATGGGGTTGGCCGACAGCCTGGATCTCGCCCCCCGGGCCTTGCGGGTAGAGCTTTCCGCCCTGGGAAAAATCAAGCTTCCCGCCGTCCTGCACTGGGACCTGAACCATTTCGTGGTTCTCAAATCCGTCAATGGCAAGCGCGCCGTCATCCATGACCCGGCGCGCGGCGCCCGGACCTATTCGCTGGAGGAGCTGTCCCGCCACTTCACAGGCGTGGCCCTGGAACTGACGCCCGTCCCTGGCTTTTCAAAGGTCAGCGCCCGGGCACCCATCCGGATGACCAGCCTGTGGTCGAAGATGACGGGCTTCTGGCCTGCCTTCCTGCAGATCGTGGGTCTGTCCCTGGCCCTGCAGGTCACCGCCTTCGCCCTGCCCTTCCAGATGCAGCTGGTGGTGGATGAGGCGGTCTTCCGGGCAGACCGGGACCTGCTGACGGTCCTGGCCCTGGGTTTCGGGGCCCTCGTCGTCCTTCAGGCGGCGATCGAAGGCCTCCGCGCCTGGGCCCTTCAGGCATTCGGCCAGATGCTCAGTTTCCAGATGGCGGGGAACCTGGTCCGCCACATGATCCGGCTGCCGTCGGACTGGTTCGAAAAGCGCCATGTGGGCGACATCCTCTCTCGGTTCGGTTCCGCCTCGGCCATACAAGATGTCCTGACCCATGGCGTCATCGCCGCCATTATTGATGGCCTGATGGCCATCATCGCCATCGTCATCCTGCTTATCTACTCGCCGCTCCTGACCGCCGTGGTCGTGGGGGCGGTGGCGATCAACCTTGCCCTGGCCCTGGCCCTGTTTCCGGCCATGAAGGCCAAGACCGAGGAACAGATTGTCGAGGCTGCGCGCGAGCAATCGCACATCATGGAGACGGTGCGCGCGGCGACAACCATCAAGGTGATGGGCCGCGAGGCCGAGCGGGAAAGCGCCTGGCGCAACCTGTTCGCCAACGTGATCAACACCTCGGTCTCCGTGGGGCGGCTGCAAATCTCGCTGGGCTTTGTCCAGTCGGTGGTCGCCGGTCTGGAGGCGGTGATCGTGATCTATCTGGGTGCCCGGACCATCCTGTCCGGCGAGGGTTTCTCGGTGGGCATGCTCATCGCCTTCCTGTCCTTCCGGCAGACCTTCACCGACCGGGCGACCGCCCTGATCAACCAGGCGATCCAGTTTCGATTCCTCGACCTGCACCTGGACCGGTTGGCCGATATCGTCACAGCGGAACCGGAGATCACGAGCGGCGGCGCACCCCCCGCCTGGACGTCCAGGGTGCCATGTCGCTCAAGGGCATTGGATTTCGGTACGGCGCTGCCGACCGGGCTGTGCTGGACGGCCTGGACCTGCAGGTGGCGGCGGGCGAGTTCCTGGCGATCACCGGCGTATCCGGGGGCGGCAAAACCACGCTCCTGAAGCTCATGCTGGGCCTGCGGGCGCCGACCGAGGGCGCCATCCTGCTGGACGGGCAGCCCGCGACACCCGACCTTTGGCGGGCCTGGCGTGAGCATGTCGGTGTGGTGGCTCAGGACGACAGGCTTCTCTCCGGAACTCTTGCCGACAATATCGCCTTCTTCGACCCGGACCTCGACATGGCCAGGGTGCAACAGGCCGCCATCGCGGCCCGGGTGCATGACGACATTGCGCGGATGCCGATGCAGTACCTCTCCCTCGTCGGCGACATGGGCTCCAGCCTGTCCGGCGGCCAGCGGCAGAGGGTGCTTCTGGCGCGGGCCCTCTATCGCAGACCCCGGGTGCTTGTGCTGGACGAGGGCACCGCCAACCTGGACGTCGAGACAGAGGAAGTGATCGCTGACCTTGTCGCCAGCCTGCCAATCACCCGCATCATCGTCGCCCACCGGCCAGCCCTGCTGCGAAGAGCCGACCGGGTTCTCGCCGTCCATGACGGCACCCTATATCCCGTCGAATTGGCGCCCTGACCCCACCTCCGCTACAACCCACCCCATGACGGTCCGTGCGGCGCAGAGGCAGGTGGTGACGGAGCGGCTGGCGGGGCACCTGCTGGCCACGGGGCTGGCGCGTACCAGCGTCCGGCAGATGGCGGCGGCGGCGCAGGTCTCCGACCGCATGCTGCTCTACTATTTCAAGGACAAGGCCGAGGCCCTGGGCGAGGCCATGGGGCATGTGGTGGCCCAGTTGGGCGGCCGGCTGGAGGCGGCCCTGCCGGCGGGGGATCGGATGCCTCCGGAGCGCCTGCTGGCCGAGTCGGCGCGGATCGCCACCGAGCCTGAGGTCCGACCCTTCATGGCCCTGTGGATGGAGGTCATCGCCGCCGCCGCCCGGGGCGAGGCGCCCTATGCCGGCATCGCCCGGCAGGTCACCACCGGCTTCCTGTCCTGGATCGAGACCCGGCTGGACATCGAGGATCCGGAGCGGCGCAACGCCACCGCCGGGCTGATCCTGGCGACGGTGGACGGCCTGGCCCTGCTGGAGATCGGCGCCGGGGCACCGGCCGCCCTGGCAGCGGCGGAGCGGGCGCGGGACGTGCGGTTCACGCCGTAAAGTCCGACCCAACCGCCGTTGACCCCCTCACCCGGCTGCGCCGGGAGCTCCCCCTTGGGGGAGCAATTGGCGCTCTAATTCCTCCCCCAAGGGGGAGGTGGACCGCGAAGCGGGCCGGAGGGGGTCTGCTGAGTAGCTATTGACCCCTCACCCGGCCTTGCCGGGCGCGCAATTGGCCCTCTAATCCGCATCCATCTTCAGGGCGGCGATGAAGGCTTCCTGGGGGATGTCGACCTTGCCGAACTGGCGCATGCGCTTCTTGCCGGCCTTCTGCTTGTCGAGCAGCTTGCGCTTGCGGCTCATGTCGCCGCCGTAGCACTTGGCGGTGACGTCCTTGCGCAGGGCGCGGATGGTCTCCCGGGCGATGATCCGGCCGCCGATCGCCGCCTGCAGCGGGATCTGGAACATGTGCGGGCTGATCAGGTCCTTCATCTTCTCGACCATGCCCCGGCCCCGGGCCTCGGCCCGGTCGCGGTGGACCAGCATGGACAGGGCGTCGACGGGCTCGGCATTGACCAGGATGCTCATCTTGACCAGGTCGCCGACCCGGTAGTCCTCGATCTGGTAGTCGAAGGAGGCGTAGCCCTTGGAGACGCTCTTCAGCCGGTCGTAGAAGTCGAAGACCACCTCGTTGAGGGGCAGGTCGTAGATCACCATGGCCCGGCTGCCGACATAGGACAGCTCGCGCTGCACGCCGCGGCGGTCCTGGCAGAGCTTGATCACGGCGCCCAGGTACTCGTCCGGGGTCAGGATGGTGGCCTTGATCCAGGGCTCGGCGATGGTGTCGATCTTCACCGGGTCGGGCATGTCGGCGGGGTTGTGCAGCTCGACCACCTCGCCGTTGGTCAGGGTGATCCGGTAGACCACGCTGGGGGCGGTGGCGATCAGGTCGAGGTCGAACTCGCGGGACAGGCGCTCCTGGATGATCTCCAGGTGCAGCAGGCCCAGGAAGCCGCAGCGGAAGCCAAAGCCCAGGGCCGCCGAGGTCTCCATCTCATAGGTGAAGCTGGCGTCGTTCAGGCGCAGGCGGCCAATGGCGGCGCGCAGGTCCTCGAAGTCGGCGGCGTCCACCGGGAAAAGGCCGCAGAAGACCACCGACTGGGCGACGCGGAAGCCCGGCAGGGGTGTGACGGTCTGCCGCTTCTCCTCGGTGATGGTGTCGCCCACGGCGGCGTCGGCCACCTGCTTGATCTGGGCGGTGATGTAGCCGATCTCGCCGGGGCCCAGCTCGTCGACCTCGGTCTGCTTGGGACGGAAGACGCCGATCCGGTCGACCTGGTGCACGGCGCCGGCGTTGATCATCCGCACCTTCATGCCGGCGCGCAGGCGCCCGTCCACCACCCGCACCAGCACCACGACGCCCAGGTAGGGATCGTACCAGGCGTCCACCAGCAGGGCCTTGAGGGGGGCGTCAGCGTCCCCCTTGGGGGGCGGCAGGCGGGTGACGACCGCCTCGAGCACGTCGGCGATCCCCTCCCCGGTCTTGGCCGAGCACAGGACGGCGTCCGAGGCGTCGATGCCGATGACGTCCTCGATCTGCTCACGGACCCGGTCGGGGTCGGCGGCGGGCAGGTCGATCTTGTTCAGGACCGGCACGATCTCGTGGTTGTTGTCGATGGCCTGGTAGACATTGGCCAGGGTCTGGGCCTCGACCCCCTGGCTGGAGTCCACCACCAGGATGGAGCCCTCGCAGGCGGCCAGGCTGCGGCTGACCTCGTAGGCGAAGTCCACGTGGCCGGGGGTGTCCATCAGGTTGAGGACATAGGTCTCACCGTCCCGGGCCTTGTAGTCCAGGCGCACGGTCTGGGCCTTGATGGTGATGCCCCGCTCGCGCTCGATGTCCATGTTGTCGAGGACCTGCTCGGTCATCTCGCGCTTCGACAAGGCGCCCGTCTCCTGGATGAGGCGGTCGGACAGGGTCGACTTGCCGTGGTCGATGTGGGCCACGATCGAGAAGTTGCGGATTCGGCTGAGCGGGGTGGTCATGTCGGGTCGGGCCTTAGCACACTCCGGCGGCCGGGGGCGAGGGCGGTTCAGAGCCGGTCGCGCAGGGCGTACCAGGTCAGGCCGGCGACGGTCAGGGGCCGGCGCAGCCAGCGCCCGCCGGGAAAGGCCGGGGCGGGCAGGCGGCGCACGGACTCCAGGGCCTCGGCGGCGGCCGGGTCGCCCTGGGATTCGCGCCCCAAGAGGTCCCCGATATAGGGCGCCAGAAGCACCCCCTGCCCCGAGTATCCGGCCGCCAGGGAAACCCCCGGCGCAGGAAAGGCCACCAGGGGGGTGCGGTGGAGGGTCACCCCCACCGAGCCCCCCCAGGCGTGGGTGATGCGCACATTCGCCAGGTCCGGATAGATCTTCAGAAGACTGCGCCGGACATAGCCGGCGAGGTCGGCGGGATAGGTCTCGCGGTAGGTCTCCCCACCGCCGAACAGCAGGCGCCCGTCGGCGGTCTTGCGGAAATAGTTCACGACGAAGCGGGTGTCGGCGGCGGCGGCCCCGCTTTGCAGGATCGCGTCGGCCCGCTCGCCCAGGGGCTCGGTGACGAGGACGAAGTTGTTGATCGGCATGACCCGGTCCCGGGCCGCCCCGGCGATCGGGCTCAGGTAGCCGTCCCCGGTCAGGATCAGGCGGTCACACACGATCCGGCCCGAAGGGGTCGCAACCTCGATCGCCCCGCCTCGCCGCGTCCAGGACAGGGCCTGCGTGTCCTCGCAGATCCGTCCGCCGGCGGCCAGGACCGCCCGGGCCAGGCCCAGGGCCAGGTTCAGGGGGTGCAGGTGGCCACCGTCCCGGTCGAGGACCCCGCCGAAATAGACGTCCGTCCCCAGGTCCTGGGCGAGGTCCTGACGGGACAGGAGGCTGAGGGCGTCGCAGCCGTAGACCCGGGCCATGTGCTCCACATGGGCGGCGTCCTGCCCCTCCCCGCCTGGACGGTGGCGGGCGACGATCAGGCCGGGGCGATAGTCAGCCTCGGGCGCGACGTCGGCGACCAGATGGGCCAGGTGAGCGCGCCCAGCCTCGGCCAGCTTCCAGAGCCGCAGGGCCTCGTCGGCGCCGACCCGGGCCTCGAGCCAGGCCTGGTCCTGCCGTTGGCCGGGATGGGCCTGGCCGCCATTGCGCCCCGAGGCCCCCGAGCCGACCCGGGCCATCTCCAGCACCAGGCAGGGAACCCCGGCGCGGGCCAGGGCCAGGGCAGCCCCCAGTCCGGTAAAGCCTGCACCGATGATGCAGACGCCGGTGCGGACCTCGCCCTCCGGGGCGGGCAGGGCCGGCAGGCGGATGGCCGCCGTCTCGGCGTACCAGGAGCCCTTGGGGTGGCCGTCATTGCGCATGGCGGTCCGTCAGACGTTCAGCAGGAGGAACTCACGCTCCCAGGGGCTGATGGTCTGCATGAAGGTCTCGTACTCCGCCCGCTTCACCGTGGCGTAGGAACTGCAGAAGACCTCGCCCAGGACCTCCCGGAGCGGGGCGCACTGCTCGAAATGCACGAGGGCCTCCAGCAGGTTGCGCGGCAGCTCGATTCCCAGGGCCGAGGCGTCTGTGGCCACCGGCTCCGAGGGGGTCAGGTCCTGGGTCATGCCCAGCCAGCCCGCCGCCAGGACGGCGGCGATGGCCAGGTAGGGATTGGCGTCGGACGAGGGGATCCGGTTCTCCAGCCGGCGGTTGGCCGGGTCGGAGGGCGGCTCCCGCAGGCCACAGGTGCGGTTGTCGTAGCCCCACTGGGTATTGACCGGCGCCCCCGTTCCCCGGGCGATGCGGCGGTAGGAATTCACATAGGGCGCCAGCATGGCCATGATCGCGGGCAGGTAGCGCTGCTGACCGGCGATGAAGGACAGGTAGGCGCGGGTGGCCTCCCCCGTCTTCCGGTCTGAAAACAGCGGTCGTCCGTCGGTGCCCAGGAGGGACTGGTGGATGTGCATGGCGCTGCCGGGCTCCCCCGCCATCGGCTTGGCCATGAAGGTGGCGTAGATGTCGTGCTCCAGTGCCGCCTCGCGGATGGTGCGCTTGAACATGAAGACCTGGTCGGCCAGCTCCAGCGGGTCGCCGTGCCGCAGGTTGATCTCCATCTGGGCCACGCCGCTCTCGTGGATCAGGGTGTCGATCTCCAGGCCCTGGGCTTCGGAGTACTCGTACATGTCCTCGAAGAGGGCGTCGAACTCGTTGACCGCGGCGATGGAATACCCCTGCCGCCCGGTCTCGGGCCGGCCGGACCGGCCGACGGGCGGGCGCAGCGGGTAGTCGGGGTCGATGTTCTTTTCGACCAGGTAGAACTCGAGCTCGGGGGCGACCACTGGGGTCCAGCCCCGCTCCTTGTAGAGAGCCAGGACCCGGCGCAGGACCTGCCGGGGCGCCTCCTCCACTGGCCGGCCGTCGGGGTGAAAGGCGTCATGGATGATCTGGGCGGTCGGGTCCTGGGCCCAGGGCACCACCGCCAGGGTCGCGAAGTCGGGGTGCAGGACGATGTCCGTGTCCGCCTGCACCGCCGAGACCGCCCCCATCAACTCGGGAAAGTCGCCTGTGATGGTCTGGTAAAAGACCGCCAGGGGAAGGTTCATGCTGGGCGCACCCAGGAACTTGCGGACCGGCATGATCTTGCCGCGCGCCACCCCGGCAAGGTCGGGCACGACGCACTCGATCTCCTCGATGGACTGGCGGGCCAGCCAGGGACCCGCCGCCTCCAGCGAGGCGACGCCGCGCTTCTCCCGGGAGGCCGGCGGCGGGCGCTTCTTTCGGGAAGTCATCCCGCAGCCTCCGGCTTCAGGGCCCGGAGGATGGGCTCGGCCTCGTCGAGGGACTTGCGGATGATGGAGGCCAGCCGGTCAATCTCGGCCCGGGTGATGACCAGGGGCGGGCAGCAGACGATGGTGTCGCGGATGCCGCGCACCATCAGGCCGTTGCGGATGCAGATGTCGCGCACCACCGGACCGGCCTCGCCCTCCTTGTCGAGGAAGCGCTTGTTGGTCCCAGGCTCCCGGACGATCTCCACCGCCCCGATCAGGCCAAGGGAGCGTGTCTCGCCGACCAGGGGATGGTCGTTCAGGCTGGCCAGGGCCCGGGCCAGGTAGGGACCGGTATCCTCGCGGGTACGCTCGACCAGGCCCTCGCGCTCGATGATGTCGATATTGGCCAGGGCGACGGCGGCGGCGGTGGGATGGCCGCTGTAGGTGTAGCCGTGGATGAAATCCCCGCCCTTCTCGCGCAGTTCGGCGACGATGTGGTCGGCCACGCCGGTGGCGCTGATGGGCAGGTAGCCGGAGGACAGGCCCTTGGCCATGGAGATCATGTCCGGCTTCACGCCGTAGTGGTGATGGCCGAACCACTGGCCCAGCCGGCCGAAGCCGCAGATCACCTCGTCGCAGACCAGCAGGATGCCGTACTTGCGGCAGATGGCTTCGACCCGGGGCCAGTAGCCCTCCGGCGGGATGATGACCCCGCCGGCACCCTGGAGGGGCTCGCCGATGAAGGCGGCGACGTTCTCGGGGCCGACCTCCAGGATCTTGTCCTCGATGGCCTGGGCGGCCCGGGCGGCAAAGGCGTCCGGCTCCTCACCGAAACCCTCGCCGAAGTGGTAGGGCTGCATGACGTGCTCGACCCCGGGCACGGGCAGGTCACCCTGGACGTGCATGGCCTTCATGCCGCCCAGCGAGACCCCGGCCACGGTGGAGCCATGGTAGGCGTTCCACCGGCTGATGAAGATCCGGCGCTGGGGCTGGCCCTTCAGCTTCCAGTAGTGCCGGGTCAGGCGGAAGATCGTGTCGACGGCCTCGGAGCCCGACGAGTTGAAGAAGACGTGGCTCAGGTGGCCGCCCATCTTGCTCGCGATCCGGGCCGCCAGCTTCACCGTGGGCGGCGTCGCCGTCCGGAAGAAGGTGTTGTAGTAGGGCAGCTCGAGCATCTGCTCATAGGCCGCCTTGGCCAGTTCCTCGCGGCCATACCCGACGTTCACGCACCAAAGGCCCGCCATGCCGTCGAGGATGGCGTTCCCCTCCCCGTCGTAGATGGTGCTGCCCTCGGCCCGGGTGATGATCCGGCTGCCGCCAAGGCTGGCGATCAGGCGGTGGTCCGCCTGGGCCGGCAGGTGGTGCGCCAGGTCCAGGCGGCGAAGTTCGGCGATGTCGTGGTTGCGGATGGGAACGCTCACGCGGGTCACTCCTGAAACGGATCAGCTGACAAGCGGCTCGCCACGGAGGGCCCGCCCGAAGATGCCGAAGAATACCTGACTTTGGGGATTTTCGCCCGTCCGCCATTCGGGATGCCACTGGACGGCCAGGACCGGGGCGGAATTGACGTGGGTCGAGAAGGCCTCGACCACCCCATCATCGGCGCAGGCCTCAAGGGACAGGCCGTCCCCCAGGCGCTGGACGCCCTGGTAGTGCACAGAGTTCACCTGGATCCGGGCCTGCCCCAGGGCACCGGCGAGGATACCGCCGGGCGTCAGCGCCACGTCGTGGACATGGTCGAACATCTCGTTGAAGCCGACCTCGTCAGGGGCATGGTGCCGCAGGAGGTCAGGATGGTCCGAGACGTCCCGGCGCAGGGTCCCGCCAAAGGCCACATTCAGCTCCTGGAACCCCCGGCAGATACCGAAGACCGGCCGACCCAGGTCGAGCATGGCCCGGATGAGGTCGCCGGTCATGGCGTCCCGGGCGGGGTCGAAGGGCCCCGGCGCATCGTCCGCCGCCTCGCCATAGGCACCCGGGTCGAGGTTGGAGGGGCTGCCGGTCAGCAAGAGTCCATCCAGGCGGCTCGCGACGTCGGCGGCCCGCATGAGCCCGGGCATGGAGGGCACCAGCAGGGCGGCGGCGTCAGCATAGGCCATGGCTGAGGCGACATAGCGGTTCATCACCGCCTGGGCGGGCTCAATGCCGACCGTTCGGGTGCAGCAGATGATGCCGGCGACCGGGCGGACCATGTCAGTTCAGCAGGACAGCGGGCGAACAGGCGTGCCAGCCGAGCCAGACCTCCTCGCCCAGGGCGAAGTCCTCCTGGTCCCAGCGGGTCAGGTTGGACCTGAGCACCCTGACCCGCCGGCCGCCAGCGATCTCGACGTCGTAGGTGCTCTCGCTGCCCAGGTAGGACTCATGGCGGATCACGCCTCGCACCATGTTGGAGCCAGCGGGGGAGTCGTCCAGCACCGGTGGCGGCTGGCCGGGGGCGTACTTGTGCAGCTCGATCTTCTCGGGCCTCAGGGCCGCCCAGACCGTGGCGCCCCTGCCCCCGGTGACGCCATGGTCGAGATAGATGTCTGTGGGCAGTTCGGGAGACCGCACCACGGCCTGGTCCTGTTCATCCACGGCCAGGACGCCCTCGAACAGGTTCACAGACCCGATGAAGTCGGCCACGAAGCGGCTTCCGGGAAATTCGTAGAGGTCGTTGGGCGTCGCCACCTGCTGCAGCAGGCCGCGGTTCATGACCGCGCAGCGGCTGGCCAGGGCCAGGGCCTCGTCCTGGTCGTGGGTGACCATGATGAAGGTGATGCCCACAGTCTCCTGGAGCGTGCAAAGCTCGGTGCGCATCTGGTCCCGCAGCTTGGCGTCGAGGGCCGACAGCGGCTCATCCAGCAGGAGGACCCGGGGGCGCTTGATCAGGGCCCGGGCCAGGGCCACGCGCTGGCGCTGTCCGCCGGACAGCTGGTCCGGCTTGCGGCCGCCCAGCCCACCCAGCTGAACCAGCTCCAGGGCCTCCTCGACCCTCCGGTCCCGCTCCGCGGCCGGAACCCGGTCGATCCGGAGGCCATAGGCGACGTTGTCGGCCACGGTCATGTGGGGGAAGACCGCGTAGGACTGGAACACCATGTTCACCGGCCGGCGGTTGGGGGGCACGGCTGAGATGTCCTTCCCGTCGATCAGGATACGTCCCTCGGTGGGCGTCTCGAAGCCGGCCAACATGCGCAGAAGGGTCGTCTTGCCACAGCCTGAGGGGCCGAGCAGGCAGAAGAACTCACCCTCGTCGATGGTCAGGGAAACATTGTCCACGGCCACCATGCGGCCGAAGCGCTTGGTGACGTTCTCGAAGGTGATGATGGGCTTGCTCATGACGTCTCAGTGGCGGTTCTGGGGGCGATCGAGGGCCGCGTGGCCCCCCGCCGTGGAGGCCGGATCGCCCTGGACCTTCAGGGCGATGGCGGTGAGGACGACGGTCAGCACGATCAGCAGGGTCGAGGCGGCGTTGACTTCCGGCGTCACGGAGAAGCGGACCATGGAATAGACCTTCACCGGGAAGGTCACGGTGTCCGGGCCCGAGGTGAAGAAGGTGATCACGAAGTCGTCCAGGCTCAGGGTGAAGGCCAGGAAGGCCCCCGCGACCAGGGACGGCGCCATGTGCGGCAGGATCACGTCCTGAAGGGTGCGCCACTCGCTGGCACCCAGGTCCCGGGCCGCCTCTTCGAGCTCGCGGTTGAAACTGGCCATCCTCGCCCGGACCACCACCGCCACGAAGGGGAAGGAGAAGGAGACGTGGGCGATGATGATGGCGCCCAGGTTGAACGGCCAGGGCAGGCCCTGGGGCCAGGGCAGGACCTTGGCGAAGAAGACCAGCATGGCCACGCCCAGGCAGATCTCGGGGGCTACGATGGGCAGGGCCAGGGCGCCGTCGAAGCCCGCCTTTCCGGGGAAGCGGAACCTCCACAGGGCAAGGGCGGCCAGGGCGCCGAGGATCAGGCTCAGGAAGGTCGAGACCGCGGCGATGGTCAGGCTGTTGACGAAGGCCTCGATCAGCGAGGCGTTGTTCAGGGCCTTCTCATAGTACTTCAGGGTGAAGCCCTGCCAGACGATGTTGCGCCGGCTGTCGTTGAAGCTGAACACCATCAGGGCGACCAGCGGGGCGTAGAGGAAGATGCCGACGCCCGCGAGCCACAGCTGCAGGGGCCAGCGACGCAGGTACTCCAGGGGACCGGGAGCGGAACGCTTGGCCATCAGGATGGCTCCCGCCGACGTCGCGAGAGCATCGCCTGCAGGGCGATGGCGATGAAGGTCATGTACATCAGGAGGAAGGACAGGGCCGCGCCGAAGGGCCAGTCATTGGCCCGCTTGAACTGTCGCTCGATGATGTTGGCGATCATCTGGCTGTCCGGTCCGCCCAGCAGGTCGGGGGTCAGGTAGGAGCCCAGTGCGGGGATGAAGGTAATCACCACGCCCGAGGCGATCCCCGGGAGGGCCAGGGGCGCGACGATGGTCAGCAGGGTCCGAAGGTGGCCCGCACCCAGGTCGAGGCTCGCCTCGAGGAGCGAGGTGTCCAGCCGGTCCAGGGCCGAGTAGAGCGGCAGGACCATGAAGGGCAGGTGGACATAGACCAGGCCCAGCACCACCGCGAAGTTGTTGTGCAGGAGCTCCAGGGGCTGGAAGGGCCCCAGGGCCCCGAGGCCAAGGACACCGACCACCGCCCCCATCCCGTTCCAGAGCCATTCCAGGGACTGGTTCACATACCCCTCGGTCCGCAGGACGGCGATCAGGGCGTAGGTCCGGATCAGGAGGTTGGTCCAGAAGGGCAGCATGACCGCCAGGAGAAGCCAGGTCTTGGCCTTCGGCGGGGCGAAGGTAATGGCGAGGGCCACCGGGAAACCGATCACCAGGCAGATCAGGGTCGTCAGCCCGGCGATGCCCACCGACTTGACGAAGATCTTCAGGTAGAGCGGGTCCAGGGCCCTGAGGTAGTTCGA
>CAIWHQ010000080.1 GCA_903912465.1 uncultured Alphaproteobacteria bacterium
AATCCTCTCGTAGGTCTCGCAGAGATCGGGCCCAAACTCCGCCAGGGAAACCCGCCGGAACCGCGGGACATCCGCAAGGCGATCCCATGGCAGATCGCCCAGCGCGGGTCGACCCCGGGCACCCAGGATAAGGGGCGCTCGGAACCAGATCAGCCTGTCTACCTGTCCCGCCGCCAGGAAGGAGGCCGCCACCTGACCGCCGCCTTCCAGGAACAGGCGTTGAAGTCCCTCGGACCGCAGGGCCTCCAGCACCTGGGCAGGCTCCGGCCGGGTGCCCTCCCCCCCAAGGCTCAGGACCCTGACGCCGCGTTCGACCAGGGCCGGGTCCGCAGGTCCAGAAGCGACGATGTAGGTCGGGATGTCCCGCGCCGTCCGGGCCAGCCTTGAGGCCGGAGAAAGCCGCTGCCGCGTATCCAAGACGACCCGCGCGGGTTGCTGGGCTTCGTGGCCCTCGAGCCGGACTGTCAACTCGGGGTCGTCAGCCAGCGCGGTCTCGATCCCGATCACCACAGCCTGACATCCAGCGCGGAGCCGGTGGACCTCCTGCCGGGCCGCCTCCCCCGTGATCCAGCGGCTTTCGCCTGTCGCGGTGGCGATCCGGCCGTCCAGGCTGGTCGCAAGCTTGAGGGTGACCCCGCTAGCGATCATCCTCTCCGCTCTCGCTCAGGCCTTCACGCCCGAGGAAGGTCGCGAACTCGCCCGCCTCCCGGAAGTCCCGGTAGACCGAGGCGTATCGGACATAGGCCACGTCATCGAGGGCCTTGAGCTGCTTCATGACCATCTCGCCCACTACGGAAGACGCCAATTCGGTTTCCCCCAGGCTCTCGAGTTGGCGCACGATCTGCGAGAGCATCCGCTCGATGCGTTCCGGTTCAATGGGCCGCTTGCGCGTCGCGATGGCGACGGATCTGCCAAGCTTGTCCCGGTCAAAGGGCGTGCGCCGTCCCGACCGCTTCAGGATGGTGATCTCGCGCAGCTGGACGCGCTCGAAGGTGGTGAATCTCCCGCCACATTCCGGGCAGAGGCGCCGCCGGCGAATGGCCGCACCGTCGTCTGACGGCCGGCTGTCCTTCACCTGGCTCTCAATATGTCCACAGAACGGGCAACGCATGATCTGGCCCCTCCCGGCTGGGCCAACCCCTATTAGGGGCCTCAGCCGTAGATGGGAAAGCGTTTCGTCAGGGCCAGGACCTCGCTCCCGACCTTGGCCTCCACGGCGGAATTGTCCCCGCCCGCGGCCACGCCGTCCAGCACCTCGCCGATCCAACGACCCACCTGCCGGAACTCGGCCTCGCCGAAGCCGCGGGTCGTCCCGGCCGGGGTTCCGACACGTATACCCGACGTCTGGACGGGCGGGAGAGGGTCGAAGGGAATGCCGTTCTTGTTTGTGGTGATGCCGGCGCGCTCAAGGGCGACCTCGGCGTCAGCCCCGCTCACGCCCTTGGGCGTCAGGTCCACCAGCATCAGGTGGCTGTCCGTGCCATTCGAGACGATCCGGAAGCCGGCCTGCTGCAGGCTGTCGGCCAGGGCCCGGGCGTTGTCGATCACCTGCTGGGCATAGGCCTTGAACTCAGGCCGCAGGGCTTCACCGAAGGCCACGGCCTTGGCGGCGATCACGTGCATGAGGGGACCGCCCTGGAGACCCGGGAAGACCGCCGAATCCAGCTTCTTCGCCAGCTTCTTGTCGTTGGTCAGGATCAGGCCGCCCCGAGGCCCCCTCAGGGTCTTGTGAGTCGTTGTCGTCACCACATGGGCGTGCGGGAAGGGATTGGGATAGACGCCGCCCGCCACCAGGCCGGCATAGTGGGCGATGTCGGCCATCAGGATGGCCCCGACGGAGTCCGCAATCTCACGGAAACGGGCGAAGTCGATGTGCCGCGAATAGGCCGACCCGCCCGCGATGATCACCTTGGGCCGTTCGGCCAGGGCCAGTTCGGCGGCCTGGTCATAGTCGATCAGGTGGTCCTGGGGCCGCACGGCATAGGACACGGGCCGGAACCACTTGCCCGACTGGTTGACGCTCTTGCCATGGGTCAGATGACCGCCGGCTGCCAGGTCCATACCCATGAAGGTATCCCCCGGAGTCAGGGTCGCCATGAAGACCGCCTGGTTGGCCTGGCTGCCGGAATGGGGCTGGACGTTGGCATAGTCGCAACCGAACAGGGCCTTGGCTCGTTCGATCGCCAGGACCTCGGCCTCGTCCACCACCTCGCAGCCGCCATAGTAGCGCTTGCCCGGATAGCCCTCGGCGTACTTGTTCGTCAGCACCGACCCCTGGGTCTCAAGCACCGCCCGGGAGACGATGTTTTCGGAGGCGATCAGCTCGATCTGTTCCTGCTGGCGGCGGAACTCTCCCGAGAGAACCGCGGCCAGCGCGGGATCGGACTCGGCCACCGAGGCCGAAAAGAAGCCCGCCGGAACGCCGGCGACGAGGGTCTGTGAGATCATGGTGCCAGTCCTGAAGATTCGGCTGCGCTGAACCCCCGCTGTTTATAGCCTCGGCACCCCGGGCGGAACCATCATCGGACCGCAGAAGCCGGAAAAGTCGGCCTGGCTCAGGCGGCCTGACCGCCGACCCTCTGGATGTTGCAGCGAACCCACAGATTTTCGAGGGCGCGGACCAGGTTATCCATCATCTCATCCGTGTGGGCCGGGCTGGGTGTGAAGCGCAGGCGCTCAGTGCCCCGGGGAACGGTGGGATAGTTGATCGGCTGGACGTAGACGCCATGCTCCTCGAGCAGGACGTCTGAGATCATCTTGCAGTGGACCGGGTCACCGACCAGCACGGGGACGATATGGCTGACTGAGGGCATGACCGGCAGGCCGGCCGCCTCCATGCGCGCCTTCAGGGCCGCCGCGCGCTCCTGGTGCATCTCGCGGACCTCGTTGTGTTCCTTGAGCCAGCGGATCGAGGCCACGGCACCAGCGGCGACGGCTGGCGGAACGGAGGTGGTGAAGATGAATCCATCGGCGAAGGACCGGATGGCGTCGACGATCACGGCGTCGGCCGCGATGTAGCCGCCCATCACCCCGAAGGCCTTGCCCAGGGTGCCCTCGATAATGTCGATCTCGGCCATGACGCCGTCCCGCTCGCACACGCCGGCGCCACGGGGGCCGTACATGCCCACGGCGTGGACCTCGTCGATGTAGGTCAGGGCACCGTACTTCTTGGCCAGGGCAACTGTGCCTGGGATGTCGGCGATGTCGCCGTCCATGGAATAGACGCTCTCGAAGGCGATCAGCTTCGGCGCAGCCGGATCGGCGGCGGCGAGCAGTTCCTCGAGGTGGGCGAGGTCATTGTGCCGGAAGACGTGCCGGGCACCCCGACCGCCCCGGATGCCCGAGATCATCGAGTTGTGGTTCAGCGCGTCAGAGAAGACGATGAGACCCGGAAGGATCTTGTAGAGGGTCGAGAGCGAGGCCTCGTTGGAGACATAGCCCGAGGTGAAGAGCAGGGCCGATTCCTTGCCGTGCAGGTCGGCGAGTTCGAGCTCCAGCTCCACATGATAGCGGGTCGTGCCGGAGATGTTCCGGGTTCCGCCCGAGCCGGCGCCGGCCTCGTCGATGGCCGACTTCATGGCGTCCAGCACCACCGGGTTCTCGCCCTGGGCCAGGTAGTCGTTGGAGCACCAGACCACGACCTCGGAGGTCGAGCCGTTCGGACGGGTCCAGGTGGCATTCGGAAAACGGCCGCGATGCCGCTTCAGGTCGGCAAAAACCCGATAACGGCCTTCTGACCGGACCTTATCCAGCGCTGCCGTGAAGGCGCCCGTGTAATCCATGGCTCTTGTCCCGCCAGCCGGTACGCAGCCCGACCGTCAATTCAACGAAAAAGCGACGGTCTTTTGCACCCGGCGAACCGTAATGTCTAGTGAAGCTGACGCCAGCGTCACGATCGAAATCAAATCCTCAGACCTCCCCGCGCAGGAGCTCCAGCATGGAGGAAAAGTCCTTCCCGCTGTTCCCCAACCGGTCCCAGAGGGCATAGAGCGCCTCGGCCTGGGCACCCAAGGGCGTAGAGGCCCCGCTGGCTGCTGCGGCGGCCTGGGCCAGCTTGAGATCCTTCAGCATCATGGCCACGGCGAATCCGCCTGCGTAGTCGCGGTTCGAGGGCGCGGTCTCCACCAGGCCCGGCCAGGGCGAATAGCTGGTCAGGGACCAGCACTGGCCGGAGGATTTCGAGGCGATCTCGAAGAACTTGTCCGGCTCCAGGCCCAGGCGCTCGGCCAGGGCGAAGGCCTCGCAGGTCCCGATCATCGAGATGCCCAGCAGCATGTTGTTGCAGATCTTGGCCGCCTGCCCTGCCCCGTGGTCGCCGGCCCGCAGGACCGCCCGGGCCATGGGCGCGAGCAGGGCCTCGATCCGGGCGAAGGCGGCCTCATCGCAGCCGACCATGAAGGCCAGGGTCCCGGCCTCGGCGCCCGCCGTGCCGCCAGAAACCGGAGCATCGGCAAAGACATAGCCCGCAGCGGTCGCCTCGCTGGCCACGTGCCGGGCGCTTTCGACGTCGATGGTCGAGCCGTCGATCAGGAGGGCGCCGGCGGGGGCGACGCCCAGGATATCCGCCGCGTAGACAGCCCGGACCTGGGGGCCGGCGGGCAGCATGGTGATCACCGCCTCGGCCCCGGCGACAGCCTCCCGGGCGCTGGCGGCGGGGGTGCAGCCCCGGGCGGCGGCCCGCTCCAGGGCCTCGGCGGAGAGGTCGAAGGCTGCGACCTCATGCCCCGCGCCGACGAGGCGGGCGGCCATGCCTCCGCCCATGTTTCCCAGTCCGATGAAGGCGATGCGGGTCATTCAACCCTCCGTTTTCCTTGGGGTTTTATGCTCAGATGCCCGGCAGGGGCGACCATTCCTGATCCGCCGGCAGGGGGGAGAAGATGGCGTCCAGGAGGTCCTCACCGACGCCCTCCAGCGTCGCCGGATCCCACTTGGGGGCGTTGTCCTTGTCGACGATGACGGCGCGGACGCCCTCCAGGAAGTCGTGGCGCTGCACGACCCGGGCACCGATCCGGTACTCCATGGCCATGTTGGCGGCGAAGTCCGGGGCGGCGAGGCCCAGGGCCAGCTGGCGGAAGGCGACCTTCAGGGTCTGGGGCGACTTGGTGCGCAGGGCCAGGGCCTGGGCGCGGGCCCAGTCGGAGCCGGCCTCCAGGGCCGCAAGGATGGCCTCGACCGAGCCCTGGCCGAAGGCGGCGTCGAGCTCGGCGCGGTGCGCGAGCAGGGGCGCGGGGCCCGGATCCACATGAAACTGCGCCAGCAGGCCCTCGATATTACTGGGAGTTTCCGCCAGCGCCGCCTTCAGCTCCGGGAGCCGTTCGGAGGGCACATGGTGCGTCGCCAGGCCCGCGTGGAGGCAGTCGGCGGCCTTGATCCGGGCCCCGGTCAGGGCGAGCCAGAGGCCGATCCGACCGGGCAAACGGGGCAGGAACCACCCCCCTCCGACGTCCGGGAAGAGGCCGATGCCGGTCTCGGGCATGGCGAAGGTCGTGCGCTCGGTGGCGAGGCGGTAGCGGGCCGGGGCCGAGAGGCCGACGCCGCCGCCCATGGTGATCCCGTCCATCACCGCGATGACCGGCTTCGGATAGGAAAAGAGCAAATGATTCAATCGGTACTCGATGAAGAAGAACTCGCGCGCCAAGCGGCCGTCGTCGGCGCCGCTGTCGGCCAGCATGCGGATATCGCCCCCGGCGCAGAAGCCGCGCTCGCCGGAATGGTCGATCAGCACCGCCTGGACGGCCGGATCGCGGCGCCAGTCCGAAAGGACCGTTATGCAGGTCGAGCACATAACGGTCGTGAGGGCGTGGAGGGCCTGGGGCCGATTCAGGGTCAGCCGCCCCAGCCCGCCGTCGCGCGCGACCCGAATCTCCTCGCTCATCGCCCCAAAATCTCCCGGCTGATGATGACCCGCATGATCTCGTTGGTGCCTTCCAGGATCTGGTGGACCCGCAGGTCGCGCACGATCCGCTCGAGGGGATAGTCCCGCAGATAGCCATAGCCGCCATGCAGCTGGAGGGCCTGGTTGGCGATGTCGAAGCCGCCGTCGGTGGCGAACCGCTTGGCCATGGCGCAGTAGAGGGTGGCGGAGGGGTCGCCCGCGTCCAGGGCGAAGGCGGCGCGGCGCACCATCAGGCGGGCGGCCTCCAGCTCGGTGGCCATGTCGGCGAGGCGGAACTGGAGGGCCTGGAAATCCGCCAGGGGCCGGCCGAACTGGCGCCGGGCG
>CAIWHQ010000081.1 GCA_903912465.1 uncultured Alphaproteobacteria bacterium
CGTGGCCGTGAACCTGAAGTCCGAGACGGTGGACTCCGACGGCATGGTCACCCTTGGCGACCTGTTCGAGGGTGCGGGGGGCGTTGCAGGTGTTCGCGTCGCCGCCCGGCCGGGCCCCAGCGTGGTGCTCGACGCCTCCGCGGTCCAGTTGCTGGCGCATCGCAGCGGCCTGGACTGGGGCAACCCTGATCGCCTGCGTCGGATCATCGTTCGGGCCGGCGAAGCCGGGCCGGCTCCAGTTACGTCCCAGACCCAGGCCCGCAAGGGCGGGGTTCAGGTCCTTGCCTACACACGCAGCCTTTCCGCCGGAGAGGAGATCCAGCCAGAGGATCTTGCCTGGACGCGAGTCGCCGCAGCCCCAGCCAATGCCCTTCGCGACGCCGACGGTGCCATCGGCATGATCGCCCGCAGACCCCTGAGGGAAGGCGCGCCGGTCTCGGCTTCGGACATGAGCGCGCCTGTCGTCATCCAGGCCGGCGACCTCGTGACCGTGGTCTACGAAAACGGTGGCGTCTTCCTCTCAATGCAGGTGAAGGCCATGAGCGCCGGAGCCGTTGGCGAGGTGATCTCGCTCCAGAACCTGGCGTCCCGCAAGACCGTGCAGGCCGTCGTCACAGGACCTGGCCAGGCCGCCACGGGTCCCGACGCCGCCCCTGGCCGCGCGCCCGCCACCACCCGTATCGCCCGCCGCTGACTCTCTCACGCCAAGGTTGACTCACATGCGCTTCGCCGCCCTCCTCGTCCTCGCCGCCCTTCCAATGACCGCATGCACTGCGGTGCAGGATGCCGCCATCGGGCCCAGCCTCAGCCCCACGACTTATCCTGTCACACCGCCCGACCGCCGGCCCGACCTGGGAATGATGCCGCCGGAACCCGAAATCACGCCAGCCTCCGCCAACTCACTGTGGCGCAGCGGTGCCCGGGCCTTCTTCATCGACCAGAGGGCCAGCCGGATCGGCGACATCGTGACCGTGCAAATCGCGATCAATGACTCTGCCAAGACCTCGAACACGTCGGTCTCGAACCGGAACTCAGAGACGGATGCCTCGCTGTCCACCATGTTCGGGCTTGAGGACAAGGTTCGCCGGCTACTTCCCCCGGGTAACAGCTTCGACAACCTGTCGCCCTTCCAGACCAACTCGACCTTCTCGAACGCCGGTTCCGGGAGCGTCAACCGGTCGGAGGCCATCTCTCTCACGATCGCCGCCGTCGTCACTGGCATCCTGCCGAACGGCAACCTGATCATCGACGGTACCCAGGAGGTCCGGACCAATGCCGAACTCCGGCAGTTGACGGTCTCGGGGATCATCCGGCCGGAGGACATTTCTTCCAGCAACACGATCCGGCACACCCAGATTGCCGAGGCGCGCATCGCCTATGGCGGCCGCGGCGACATCTCGACAGTGCAGAAGACTCCCGCTGGTCAGGCGGTGTTGACCCGGTTCTGGCCCTTCTAGGGCCGAGCGGTCAGGCGCGGAGGCCACCGTTTGCGGTCAGGCCGGCGCCGAGCGCCATGAAGGCCGAGGCTGCGATGCCAGCGGCATCCAGCCCGGCCTGGGCGTACATGGCCTCCGGCTTGTCCTGGTCCTGGAAGACGTCCGGCAGGGTCAGGGTGCGGACCTTCAGGCCCCGGTCCAGAGCGCCCCGGGCCGCCAGCAACTGAAGGACGAAGGCACCGAAACCTCCGGCAGCCCCTTCCTCCACGGTCAACAGGGCCTCGTGTTCCCGCGCAAGGCGCAGGATCAGCTCCTCGTCCAGGGGCTTTGCGAACCGCGCGTCGGCGACTGTGGCCGAGACCCCGCGCGCAGCGAGCAGATCCGCCGCCTTCAGGCTCTCGCCCAAGCGGGCGCCGAAGCTCAAGATGGCCACTGCAGAGCCTTCGCGCACGATGCGGCCGCGACCGATCTCGAGGGGTTCCGCTATCTCGGGAATGGCAACGCCCAGGCCTTCGCCCCGGGGATAGCGGAAGGCGGAGGGGCGATCATCGATGGCGGCGGCCGTCGCGACCATGCGGGTAAGCTCAGCCTCGTCCGAAGCTGCCATCAGCACCATGCCTGGCAGGGCGCCCATGAATCCGATGTCGAAGGATCCGGCATGGGTCGGGCCGTCAGCGCCGACCAGCCCCGCCCGGTCAATGGCGAAGCGGACGGGAAGCCTCTGGATCGCGACGTCATGGACCACCTGGTCGTAGCCGCGCTGGAGGAAGGTCGAGTAGATCGCCGCGAAGGGCTTCATGCCGTCGGCCGCCAGCCCCGCCGCGAAGGTCACGGCATGCTGTTCGGCAATGCCGACGTCGAAGGTCCGGTCCGGGAAGCGCTTTTCAAACAGGTCCAGTCCGGTGCCGGAGGGCATGGCCGCCGTGACGGCGACAATCCGCGGATCGGACTCGGCCTGCCGGATAAGGGCGTCGGCGAAGACGCGCGTATAGGCAGGCGGCGCCGGCTGGGAGGGCTTGGCCTGCCGGCCGGTGACCACATCGAAACGGGCGACGGCGTGAAGCTTGTCGTCAGCGCTCTCGGCCGGGGCGTAGCCCTTGCCCTTCTGGGTGACCACATGCACCAGAACCGGCCGGTCCCGGATCTCCCGGGCGTTCTGGAGGATCGGGACCAGGGCATCCATGTCGTGACCGTCGATCGGCCCAATATAGTAGAAGCCCAGTTCCTCGAAGAAGGTGCCACCGGTCACCATGCCCCGGGCGAACTCTTCCGCCTTGCGGGCGGCTTCCTGCAGGGGGCGCGGCAGGGCGCTGGCCACTGACTTGCCGAGCTTCCTCAGCGACTGGTAGCCGCCGCCGGAGACCAGCCGGGCCATGTAGGCGCTCATGGCACCCACCGGCGGGGCGATCGACATGTCATTGTCGTTCAGGATCACGGTCAGCTGGCCGGTCGTCTCGCAGGCGTTGTTCATCGCCTCGTAGGCCATGCCCGCGCTCATCGAGCCGTCGCCGATGACGGCGACAACGCTATTGTCCCGTCCCCTGGCGTCGCGCGCGGCGCAGAATCCGAGGGCTGCGGAGATGGACGTCGCAGCATGGGCCGCCCCGAAGGGATCGTAGGGGCTTTCCGCCCGCTTGGTGAAACCGCTCAGCCCACCGCCCTGCCGGAGCGTCCGGATCCGGTCCCGGCGGCCGGTCAGGATCTTGTGGGGATAGGCCTGGTGACCGACATCCCAGATCAGGATGTCTTCCGGCGTCTGGTAGACATGGTGCAGGGCGACGGTCAGCTCGACCACGCCGAGACCCGCGCCCAGGTGCCCCCCCGTCTGCGAGACGGCGTCGATCGTCTCGGCCCGGACCTCGTCGGCAAGCTGGCGCAGCTGGGCGAGCGAGTACCCGCGGATATCCGAAGGCGCGGCGACGGTGTCGAGAAGGGGTGTCAGGGGCGGCATGGTCAGTGCTTTGCTCGCATTCAGCGCCGGCGATCAAGCACGAATTCGAGGCACCCACGGAGCGGATCGGCCCGCGTCCCCAGGGGATCCAGATGGGTGCAGGCCTGGTCGGCGATCAGGTCCAGTCGGGCGCGGGCATCGGCAACCCCCAGGAGGGTCACGAAATTGATCTTGCCCCGCCCGGCATCCTTGCCCGTCACCTTCCCGACGATGGCGGTCTCGCCCTCGACATCCAGCAGGTCGTCGACAATCTGGTAGGCCAGTCCCAGGTCGTGGGCGAAGGCGAGGAGGGCGTGCCGCTCCGGCTCACCCGCGTGCGACAGGATCAGGGGCAGTTCGAAGGCGGCGGAGATCAGCGCCCCCGTCTTGAGCCTCTGCATCCGGGCCACGGTCCCCAGGTCGTCGCTGTTCCCGGACAGGTCGATCATCTGGCCGCCGCACATGCCGCGCGCGCCTGAAGCCCGCGCCAGGCAGACCACGAGGTCCGCGCGGACCCTGCCGTCCGGGTGGGTTTCCGCGGCCGCCAGGATCTCGAAGGCCAGGGTCAGCAGGGCGTCTCCGGCCAGCACGGCGGTCGCCTCGTCAAAGGCCCGGTGGACCGTCGGCCGCCCCCGCCGCAGGTCGTCGTCATCCATGCAGGGAAGGTCATCGTGGACCAGGCTGTAGGCATGCACGCACTCCAGCGCGCAGGCGGCGCGCTCAAGGCGATCGGCTTCGACCCCGAGCACGGCCCCGGCCTCGAACACGAGGAAGGGACGAAGGCGCTTACCCGGGCCCAGGGCGGCGTAGCGCATGGCCTCCGCCAGCCGGCCCTCGGGGCCCTCCACGCCGGGCAGCAGGGCGAAGAGCCCAGATTCGGTCCGGGACGCCGCCGCCGCGAGCCGGCCGGCCGTGTCGGGGGTCACTCGAAGCTGGCGGGTTCGGAGGCGACGCCGCCGCCGGGGCTGACGACGATCTTCTCGACCTTCAGGCGGGCCTGCTCAAGGCGGCCCTCGCAGTGCGCCTTGAGATGGGCACCGCGTTCATAGAGGGCGATGGACTCCTCCAGCGGAGCCTGTCCGCTCTCAAGCTGGCCGACGATCCGCTCAAGCTCGGAGAGCGCCTGCTCGAAAGAAAGACCGTCAATGTCCTGGACTTCAGCCATGGGAATCCCCGCAATTCAGCCCTCAAGCTAGTCATCCGCGCCGCCACCTGCAACGGAGCAGGGCCTGCGGGCTTCCGGGACCTGGCCTGCAGTTGTATGGCCCGATCATGACGACGCCGATCCTGAGGCGGGCGGTGCCCGCGGACACCCGCTGCCTTGCCGACATCGGCCGGGAAACCTTCGTGCAGACCTTCGGGACCCTCTACCCGCCGGACGACCTCTCCGCCTACCTGCTGGCGGCTTATGACACCGAGGCGACGCGCCTCAGCCTGGAGGACCCCGCCCAGGCGAGTTGGCTCCTGGAGGACGCCTCTGGGCGGGCCTTGGGGTATGCAACGGCGGGGCCCTGCGGACTCCCCCATGCGGAGGCCGGGCCGGGCGCGCTCGAGCTCAAGCGGATCTACCTGAGGCCGGGCGTCCAGGGCGGCGGCCTCGGTGGGGCTCTGTTCGACGCCGTGATGACCTGGATGGCCGCTCAGTCCCCGCCCGACGTCTGGATCGGGGTCTGGTCGGAAAACTTCGGCGCCCAGCGCTTCTACGCGCGACGGGGCTTTCAGAAGGTCGGCGAGTACGGCTTCCACGTGGGAAACACCATCGACCGGGAGTTCATCCTGCGGCGGAGACCCGCCTTCTGAGGCGTCCTGCACTGGACAGCAGGGCCTCAGGGCTTCACATTCGGGTGTCAAACACTCGTTCGGCCCGCAAGGGGACGTCCACCATGTTCATGCGTTTCTTCACCGAACTCCGCGAG
>CAIWHQ010000082.1 GCA_903912465.1 uncultured Alphaproteobacteria bacterium
AGGTGAACCGCGTCAGGGGCGATGACGCGATGATCCCGCTGCAGGGGCCAAAGCTGGGTCCGGAGGGACCTGCCATGGCGGGTGCCTTGCCCAGGCTCGCGGCCACGCCTGCGGCGCCCACCGCCGCGATCAGGCGCCGGGAGGGGAGGGCATCCGCAGCGCGTTGGCGGGTGTCCCAGGAACTGCGGCCGAATTCTTTCTCAGGCATCTTCCCTTTCTTCTCACGATCGCCTATTCCCCGCCATTCGTGAATCCACTGGCCCTCGCCAGCCGTTTTGCGCGCCTATGTTCCGAGGCACGGCATTTCGCCCTCCCGCCGTGCGAGGGAACGCCCCCGGCGAAAAGGGGGCTTCCAGCGTCCGGTCTCCGGTAACCCGGAGGTTCGAGGGTGGACGCCAGGAAACACATTCCAGCGCACGGGGCCTCCCGCGCGCGGTTCAAGGGTAGACAATGGCTCAGTCCTTCACCGGCAAGAAGCGGATCCGCAAGTCCTTCGGCCGCATCCCCGAAGCCGTCCAGATGCCGAACCTCATCGAGGTCCAGCGTTCGTCCTACGAGCAGTTCCTGCAACGTGAGACTGCCGTCGGCGATCGCCGGGATGAGGGCGTGGAGGCGGTCTTCCGGTCGGTGTTTCCGATCAAGGACTTCAATGAACGTGCGGTCCTGGAATACGTCTCCTACGAGTTCGAGGAGCCCAAGTACGACGTCGAGGAGTGTGTCCAGCGGGACATGACCTTCGCCGCTCCGCTGAAGGTCAAGCTCCGTCTGATCGTGTTCGAAACCGACGAGGAAACCGGTGCCCGGTCCGTGAAGGACATCAAGGAGCAGGACGTCTACATGGGCGACATCCCGCTCATGACCGAGAAGGGCACCTTCGTTTCCAACGGCTCCCAGCGCGTCATCGTCTCCCAGATGCATCGTTCGCCCGGCGTGTTCTTCGACCACGACAAGGGCAAAACCCACGCCTCCGGCAAGCTGCTGTTCGCCGCCCGGGTCATCCCCTACCGCGGCTCCTGGCTGGATTTTGAATTCGACGCCAAGGATGTGGTCTTTGTCCGGATCGACCGGCGCCGGAAGCTGCCGGCGACGACCTTCCTGATGGCTCTGGGCATGGACGGCGAGGAGATCCTCGGGACCTTCTACGACACGGTGACCTGCCAGAAGCGTGAAGGTGGTTGGACCACCCCCTACCGTCCGGACCGTTGGCGGGGCGTGAAGCCCGAATTCGCCCTGGTGAATGCAGATACCGGGGAAGAGGTCGCGCCAGCCGGCCAGAAGATCTCCGCCCGCAACGCCAAGCGCTTCGCAGATGCCGGCCTGAGCAGCCTGCTGCTGCCGCCGGAGGCCCTGTCGGGACGCTACATGGCCCGCGACCTGGTCAACATGGAAACAGGCGAGATTTATGCCGAGGCGGGTGACGAGCTTGACCCCGGCGTGATCGCTGAACTTGAGGCCCAGGGCTTCTCCAGCTTCGACCTTCTCGACGTCGACGACGTGACCATGGGCGCCTACATCCGCAACACCCTGCGGGTCGACAAGAACACCGCCCGGGAAGATGCACTGTTCGACATCTACCGGGTCATGCGCCCGGGCGAGCCCCCGACCGTCGAGGCGGCGGAGGCCATGTTCAAGTCACTGTTCTTCGACTCTGAACGCTATGACCTGTCGTCAGTCGGCCGCGTGAAGATGAACATGCGACTGGAACTGGACTGCCCCGATGACGTCCGCGTGCTTCGCAAGGACGACATCCTGGCGGTCCTCAAGACCCTGGTCGGCCTCCGGGACGGCCGCGGCGAGATCGACGACATCGACAACCTCGGCAACCGCCGGGTGCGCTCGGTGGGCGAACTCCTGGAGAACCAGTACCGGGTCGGCCTGCTGCGCATGGAGCGCGCCATCAAGGAGCGCATGAGCTCTGTCGACATCGACACGGTGATGCCGCACGACCTGATCAACGCCAAGCCGGCGGCGGCGGCAGTGCGCGAGTTCTTCGGCTCGTCCCAGCTGTCCCAGTTTATGGACCAGACCAACCCGCTGTCGGAAATCACCCACAAGCGGCGCCTCTCGGCCCTCGGCCCCGGCGGCCTTACCCGCGAGCGCGCCGGCTTTGAGGTGCGCGACGTGCACCCGACCCACTACGGCCGGATCTGCCCCATCGAAACGCCGGAAGGCCCGAATATCGGCCTGATCAACTCGCTTGCGACGCACGCGGTGGTCAACAAGTACGGCTTCATTGAGAGCCCCTACCGCAGGGTGAAGGACGGAAAGATCACCGACGAGGTGGTCTACATGTCCGCGATGGAAGAGGCCAAGCACGTCATCGCCCAGGCCAACATCAAGATCGAGAACGGTGAGATCGTCGAGGACCTGGTCCCGGGCCGGATCAACGGCGAACCATCGCTGCTCCCCAAGGCCGATGTCGATCTGATGGACGTGTCGCCCAAGCAGGTGGTCTCGGTGGCCGCTTCCCTGATCCCCTTCCTCGAGAACGACGACGCCAATCGCGCTCTTATGGGCTCGAACATGCAGAAGCAGGCCGTTCCGCTGATCCAGTCGGACGCGCCCCTGGTGGGCACGGGCATGGAAAGCATTGTCGCCGTGGACTCCGGAGCCGTGGTCGTCGCCCGCAGGACGGGCGTTGTCGAACAGATCGACGGCACCCGGATTGTCATCCGTGCGACTGAAGAGAGCGATCCCTCGAAGTCTGGCGTCGACATCTACCGACTGCAGAAGTTCCAGCGATCGAACACCTCGACCTGCATCAACCAGCGCCCGCTGGTCAGGGTTGGCGACCGGGTCGCCGCTGGCGACGTGATCGCCGACGGCCCGTCGACCGAGCTCGGCGAACTGGCCCTCGGCCGGAACGTCCTGGTCGCGTTCATGCCCTGGAATGGCTACAACTTCGAGGACTCGATCCTTATCTCCGAGCGGATCGTTCGCGATGACGTCTTCACCTCGATCCATATCGAGGAATTCGAGGTCATGGCCCGCGACACCAAGCTCGGACCCGAGGAAATCACCCGCGACATCCCCAACGTCGGCGAGGAGGCGCTCCGCAACCTCGACGAGGCCGGCATCGTCGCCATCGGTGCCGAGATCCTGCCCGGGGACATCCTCGTCGGAAAGGTCACGCCCAAGGGTGAGAGCCCGATGACGCCGGAGGAAAAACTCCTGCGCGCCATCTTCGGCGAGAAGGCCTCAGACGTGCGCGACACCTCCCTGCGGCTGCCGCCCGGCGTCGCCGGAACCGTGGTCGAGGTCCGGGTCTTCAACCGCCACGGTGTCGACAAGGACGAGCGCGCCCAGGCGATTGAGCGCGACGAAATCGAACG
The DNA here is from genome assembly GCA_903912465.1 of uncultured Alphaproteobacteria bacterium. Classification (GTDB taxonomy): domain Bacteria; phylum Pseudomonadota; class Alphaproteobacteria; order Caulobacterales; family Caulobacteraceae; genus Phenylobacterium. The sequence continues at coordinate 3,333 of CAIWHQ010000082.1, forward strand.
CCTCGGCAAGGACCGGGACGACGAATTCGCGATCCTGAACCGGAACATGACGGGTCGCCTTCGCACCCTGCTGACCGGCAAGGTCGCCGTCTCCGGTCCCAAGGGCGTGAGCCGTGGCGAGATCACCGCCGAGAAGCTTGAAGACGTCTCGCCGGGGTTGTGGTGGCAGATCGCCCTGGACGACGAGAAGGCCATGGGCGAACTGGAGGCCATGCGCCGGCAGTTCGACGAGGCCCGCAAGCGCCTCGACCGCCGCTTTGACGACAAGGTCGAAAAGCTCAAGCGCGGCGACGAGCTGCCTCCCGGCGTGATGAAGATGGTCAAGGTCTTCGTGGCCGTGAAGCGCAAGCTCCAGCCCGGCGACAAGATGGCCGGCCGTCACGGTAACAAGGGGGTCATCTCCAAGATCCTTCCGATCGAGGATATGCCCTATCTCGAGGACGGCCGTAACGTCGACATCGTGCTCAATCCCCTGGGCGTGCCCAGCCGGATGAACGTCGGTCAGATCTTTGAGACCCACCTCGGCTGGGCCGCCGCCGGGCTCGGACGCCAGATCGCCGAGGTCCTTGAGGCCTGGCAAAACGGCGGACAGAGGCAGGCTCTTATCGATCACCTGAAGGGCGTTTACGGCCCTGACCAGGAGCTTCCCGAGACTGACGAGGAATTGGTCGAGCTCGCCCGCAATCTCTCGAAGGGCGTGCCCTTCGCGACGCCGGTGTTTGACGGCGCCCACATCGAGGACATCGAGAACCTGCTGGAAACCGCAGGCCTTGATCGCTCAGGGCAGTCGATCCTGTACGACGGCCAGACTGGAGAGCAGTTCAAGCGGCCGGTGACGGTGGGCTACATCTACATGCTGAAGCTGCACCACCTGGTGGACGACAAGATCCACGCCCGGTCCATCGGTCCGTACTCGCTGGTCACCCAGCAGCCCCTGGGCGGCAAGGCGCAGTTCGGCGGACAGCGGTTCGGGGAAATGGAGGTGTGGGCACTCGAGGCCTATGGCGCCGCCTACACCCTGCAGGAAATGCTGACGGTGAAGTCGGACGACGTTGCCGGCCGGACGAAGGTCTACGAGTCCATCGTGCGCGGCGACGACACCTTCGAGGCGGGCATTCCCGAAAGCTTCAACGTTCTGGTCAAGGAGATGCGCTCCCTCGGCCTCAACGTGGAACTCGAGAACACCTGAGGCCTGCCCGCCTCACTTGCCAGCGCGGGGGGAGGGGCCGTCAGCCCCTCCCGATCCGCTCCCGGAATCTCTGACGAACTGGAAGACCCATGAACCAGGAAGTCCTGAACATCTTTAACCCGGTCCAGGCCGCCCCGACCTTCGACCGGATCCGCATCGCCCTCGCCAGCCCCGAAAAGATTCGGTCCTGGTCGTTCGGGGAGATCAAGAAGCCCGAGACCATCAACTACCGGACCTTCAAGCCGGAGCGCGATGGCCTGTTCTGCGCCCGCATCTTCGGTCCGACCAAGGACTACGAGTGCCTTTGCGGCAAGTACAAGCGGATGAAGTACAAGGGCATCATCTGCGAGAAGTGCGGCGTCGAGGTGACGCTGGCCCGCGTCCGTCGCGAGCGGATGGGCCACATCGAACTGGCCAGCCCGGTCGCCCACATCTGGTTCCTGAAGTCCCTGCCCAGCCGCATCTCCATGATGCTGGACATGGCCCTGAAGGACATCGAGAGGGTCCTGTACTTCGAGTACTACATCGTCACCGAGCCCGGCCTGACGCCCCTCAAGATGCACCAGCTGCTCTCCGAGGACGACCACATCCGGTACCAGGAGGAGTTTGGCGATGACAGCTTCACCGCCGAGATTGGCGCTGAGGCGATCCAGGGCCTTCTGAAGGCGATCGACCTGCCTAAGGAAGCCGACAAGCTGCGCGAGGACCTCCTCACGATCACGTCGGAGATGAAGCTTAAGAAGACGTCCAAGCGTCTCAAGCTCATCGAGAGCTTCATCGAGAGCAAGAACCGTCCGGAGTGGATGGTCCTTTCGGTGGTCCCCGTCATTCCGCCGGACCTTCGCCCGCTTGTGCCCCTGGACGGCGGTCGCTTCGCGACGTCCGACCTCAATGACCTTTATCGCCGGGTCATCAACCGGAATAACCGCCTCAAGCGCCTGATGGAGCTCAGGGCTCCGGACATCATCATCCGCAATGAGAAGCGGATGCTGCAGGAGTCTGTTGACGCCCTGTTCGACAACGGCCGCCGCGGCCGGGTGATCACCGGTGCCAACAAGCGCCCGCTGAAGTCCCTTGCCGACATGCTGAAGGGCAAGCAGGGCCGGTTCCGGCAGAACCTGCTGGGCAAGCGCGTCGACTATTCCGGCCGTTCGGTCATCGTGGTCGGTCCGGAGCTGAAGCTGCACGAGTGCGGTCTGCCCAAGAAGATGGCTCTCGAACTCTTCAAGCCGTTCATCTATGCGCGGCTTGATGCCAAGGGCCTGTCGGGAACCGTCAAGCAGTCCAAGCGCATGGTCGAGCGCGAGCAGCCTGCGGTCTGGGATATCCTGGACGAGGTCATCCGCGAGCATCCGGTCCTGCTGAACCGGGCCCCGACCCTGCACCGCCTTGGCATCCAGGCCTTCGAGCCCAAGCTGATCGAGGGCAAGGCCATCCAGCTACACCCGCTGGTCTGCGCGGCCTTCAATGCTGACTTCGACGGCGACCAGATGGCTGTCCACGTCCCGCTGAGCCTTGAGGCCCAGCTGGAGGCGCGCGTCCTGATGATGTCGACCAACAACATCCTCTCGCCCGCCAACGGTCGTCCGATCATCGTCCCGTCCCAGGACATCGTCCTGGGGCTCTACTACCTGTCCCTGGCCAAGGACGGTGAACCCGGTCAGGGGAAGCTGTTCGCCGACCTGGGCGAGATCGATGCCGCCCTCGATGCGGGGATCGTCACCCTTCACACCCGGATCAAGGCCCGCCACTTCGAGATGAACGCGGATGGCGTCCTTGAGCGCAGGGTGATCGAAACCACACCGGGTCGGATGAAGATCGTTGCCCTGTTCCCGCAGCACCCCGCCGTCGGGCACCGCCTTCTCGAGAAGAACCTCACCAAGAAGGAAATCGGCAACCTGATCGAGACCGTCTACCGACACTGCGGCCAGAAGGCGACGGTGATCTTCGCCGACCAGATGATGGGCCTGGGCTTCCGCGAGGCGGCCAAGGCCGGCATCTCCTTCGGCAAGGATGACATCATCATCCCGCAGAGGAAGAAGCCTATCGTCGAGGAAACCCGCAAGCTGGTCGAGGAATACGAGCAGCAGTACGCGGACGGCCTGATCACCAAGGGCGAGAAGTACAACAAGGTCGTGGACGCCTGGGCCAAGGCTACCGATCGCGTCGCCGACGAGATGATGGCCGAGATTTCCACCGCCGAGAAAGACGCTTCCGGTCGGGAAGGGGAGATCAACTCGATCTTCATGATGGCCAACTCGGGCGCTCGTGGCTCCCAGGCCCAGATGAAGCAGTTGGGCGGAATGCGTGGCCTCATGGCCAAGCCCTCGGGTGAAATCATCGAGACCCCGATCATCTCGAACTTCAAGGAAGGCCTGACGGTCCAGGAGTACTTCAACTCCACCCATGGGGCCCGCAAGGGCCTGGCCGACACGGCGCTGAAGACGGCCAACTCGGGCTACCTGACCCGCCGCCTCGTCGACGTCGCCCAGGACTGCATCATCAACGAGGAAGATTGCGGAACCAGCCGCGGCATCACCCTCAAGGCGGTGGTTGAGGGCGGCGACGTGCTCGTCTCCCTGGGCGCACGGATACTGGGGCGTCATGCCGCAGAGGATGTGCGCGACCCCACCAGCGGCGATGTCATCGTCCCGGCAGACGCCTATTTTGACGAGGACATGATCGAGGTCGTCGAGGCCGCCGCTGTCCAGTCCGTGAAGGTGCGTTCGGTCCTGACGTGTGAGGCCAAGCTTGGCGTCTGCGGTGCCTGCTACGGCCGCGACCTGGCCCGGGGAACCCCGGTGAACATCGGCGAGGCGGTCGGCGTCATCGCCGCCCAGTCCATCGGCGAACCCGGTACCCAGCTGACCATGCGGACCTTCCACATCGGCGGAACGGCCCAGGTGAAGGATGCGTCCTTCCACGAGGCCGGAAACGCGGGCGTCGTGCGGCTCATCGGTGGATCTACCGTGGTTGCGCCTGACGGGGCCCTGATCTGCATGAGCCGAAACCTGGTGCTGACTGTCCAGGTCGATGGAAAGGATCGCGAGACCTACAAGCCGCCCTACGGCGCCCGCCTGAAGTTCAAGGACGGGGATAAGGTCAAGCGTGGCGAACGCCTTACGGAATGGGACCCTTACTCCAACCCGATCATCACTGAGGTCGGCGGTCGCGTCCGCTTCGAGGACCTGGTTGAGAACGTGTCCTTCCGAGAGGAAGCCGACGAGGCCACGGGTATCTCCAGCCGCGTTGTGGTGGACTGGCGCGCTTCAACCAAGGGCGGCGACCTGCGCCCGGCCATGGCGGTGCTGGACGAGACGGGTGCCTATCGCCGGCTCTCGAACGGCGGGGAGGCCCGCTATCTTCTTCCGGTGGGTGCCATCCTGTCGGTGGGTGATGGAGACGAAATCCGGCCCGGCGAAGTCCTGGCCCGGGTGTCGACCGAGAGCGCCAAGACCCGAGACATCACCGGCGGTCTTCCGCGTGTGGCTGAGCTGTTCGAGGCCCGCCGGCCCAAGGACTGTGCGGTGATCGCGGAGATGGATGGCCGCGTCGAGTTCGGTCGTGACTACAAGAACAAGCGCCGGATCAAGATCACCCCCGAGGATGGCGGCGAAGCCGTCGAATTCCTGATCCCGAAGGGCAAGCACATCGCCGTCCACGATGGGGACGTCATCCGCAAGGGTGAATACCTGATCGACGGCAATCCCGATCCGCATGACATCCTCCGGATCCAGGGGATCGAGGCGCTGGCGGAGTTCCTGGTCGACGAGATCCAGGAGGTCTATCGGCTGCAGGGCGTGCCCATCAACGACAAGCACATCGAGACCATCGTCCGTCAGATGCTCCAGAAGGGCGAGATCCTCGAGACCGGGGACACCGGGCTTCTCAAGGGTGACCACCTCGACATGACGGACATCCATGAGGAGAATGCCAAGGCCGAGGCCCGCGGCGGCCGTCCGGCGATCACCCAGCCGGTCCTGCTCGGGATCACGAAGGCCTCGCTCCAGACCCGCAGCTTCATCAGCGCCGCCTCCTTCCAGGAGACGACCCGCGTGCTGACCGAGGCTTCGGTCCAGGGCAAGACGGACACCCTCGAGGGCCTGAAGGAGAATGTGATCGTGGGTCGACTGATCCCCGCGGGGACGGGATCCTTCCTGCGTGGGCTGCAGCGAGTCGCGGCACGCCGCGACGCCGCTCTCAGCGCCAGCCGGGAGGAGGCCATGGAGCCGCTTCCGGAGGTCATCGCCGTAGAGGCCGAGGAGGAGGGTCTCGGCCTCTAGGCCGCAGAACCAGACCGGAGAACCTGGGGGCGGCACGCGCAGGCGTGTCGCCCCTTTTCCTTGAGGGGATTGCAACTGGGGCGCGGCGTCCCACATCAAGGCCGGGTGGGGACCCTGGGAGACAATAAATGCCGCTCTTGCTCTGCCCGAACTGCAACACCTCCATGCAGACCGTTTCGCGCTCCGGCGTGGAGCTGGATATGTGCCCTTCCTGCCGGGGGGTCTGGATGGACCGCGGTGAGCTTGAAAAGGTCCTGGGGGCCGTTCGCGAAGATGCCGTTGACCGGGGGCAGTCAAGAAAGCCGCCAGAGCGGGAGTCGGACGCCTTTCGCAGGAGCCCCGAGGAGGGGATTCGGCGTTACCAAGACGACAACGGGCGCCAGCGTCACGGTTGGGACGATGATCGCGTACCGAGGAAGAAGCGTGGCTTCGACATCTTCGATATCTTCGACTGACGCGAGGGTCTGCGCCGCGGCGCCGTTGACGCCGACGGGCCTTGCGAGTATGAACCGCGCTCTTTCGAGGCCGGGAGGGAGTCGTCCTGGTCACCGATGAGCGGTCGTCGTCCTTCGGGGTGGCGGCGAACCCGCCGGTGCGATCGTCTTCGCGCCGGCGAGTTTTTGCGTTCAGAGGTCTTGGCCCCGGATCGAATTCGTAATTGGAACCCCATGAGGCGCCGCGGCCAAACGGCACACGCCTCCAGAGCAGAGAATAAATGCCAACAGTCAACCAGCTCATCCGCAAGCCAAGGCAAGATAAGCCTTCGCGGAACAAGGTCCCGGCCCTCAAGGGTTGCCCCCAGCGTCGCGGCGTTTGCACGCGGGTCTACACGACGACCCCGAAGAAGCCGAACTCGGCTCTGCGGAAGGTCGCCAAGGTGCGCCTCACCACGGGTATCGAAGCCGTGTGCTACATCCCCGGCGAAGGCCACAACCTGCAGGAGCACTCCGTGGTGCTCATCCGCGGCGGCCGGGTGAAGGACCTTCCGGGCGTCCGCTATCACATCCTGCGTGGCGTTCTCGACACCCAAGGGGTGAAGGATCGCAAGCAGCGCCGTTCGCTCTACGGCGCTAAGCGTCCGAAGTAAGGAGACGAGTCCATGTCCCGCCGCCGCCGCGCCGAGAAGCGCGAAGTTCTTCCGGATCCCAAGTTTGGCGATCTGACCGTCACCAAGTTCATGAACTACGTCATGTACGAAGGTAAGAAGGCTGTCGCCGAGAACATTCTCTACGGTGCCTTCGACATCCTGGAGTCCAAGCGCAAGGACCAAGGTCCCCTTGAGACCTTCCATGCCGCCCTCGACAACGTCGCTCCGGGCATCGAGGTCCGCTCCCGCCGGGTTGGCGGTGCGACCTACCAGGTGCCGGTCGAAGTTCGTCCGGACCGCCGCAAGGCTCTGGCCATCCGCTGGCTCGTGACCGCCGCGCGCAAGCGCGGTGAGAACACCATGACGGAGAAACTGGCCGGGGAACTCCTGGACGCGTCTTCCAACCGCGGGACTGCGGTCAAGAAGCGTGAGGATACTCACAAGATGGCCGAGGCCAACCGGGCCTTCTCACACTACCGCTGGTAAGTCCCGCGGATATCCACGTTTACCGGCGCGGGGGCCTTCAAAGCCTCTCGCGCCGTTCTTGCAAGACACCGACGCCCCTCTAGCTGAGCGCCCGCCATGCCCCGTATTCACGCTATCGAAGACTACCGTAACTTCGGAATCATGGCCCACATCGACGCGGGCAAGACGACCACGACCGAGCGGATCCTGTTCTACACCGGCAAGAGCCACAAGATCGGTGAAGTCCATGACGGCGCTGCCACCATGGACTGGATGGAGCAGGAACAGGAACGGGGTATCACCATCACCTCGGCGGCCACCACCGCCTTCTGGGCGGGCTGCCGCCTGAACATCATCGACACTCCCGGGCACGTGGACTTCACCATCGAGGTGGAGCGTTCGCTGCGGGTGCTCGACGGCGCCGGTGCGGTGCTCGATGGCAACCAGGGCGTGGAGCCCCAGACCGAGACGGTCTGGCGCCAGGCTGACCGCTACAACGTCCCGCGGATCGTGTTCGTCAACAAGATGGACAAGATCGGCGCGGACTTCGAAATGTGCCTTCGCACCATCCGGGAGCGTCTTGGC
>CAIWHQ010000083.1 GCA_903912465.1 uncultured Alphaproteobacteria bacterium
ATGGCCTATCCCCGCATCATCCCCAACAGCGACGGCGCCGGAGTGGTCGAGGCCGTCGGCCCGGAGACGCCGGCCCGCTGGGTCGGCCGCCGGGTCTGGTTCTACAATGGCCAGAGGAACGGCCGGGCCTTTGGCTCGGCGGCGGAGTACATCGAGCTCGACGCCGACCTCGTGACGCCGCTTCCCGACGCCGTGTCCTTCGCCGAGGGCGCGACCCTGGGCATTCCCTGCATGACCGCCCACCGCAGCGTCTTCGTCGCCGGCCCGGTACAAGGGCGGACCGTCCTGGTCACTGGGGGTGCCGGTGCGGTGGGCTTCTACGCTGTCCAGCTGGCCAAGTGGGCAGGTGCCACGGTCATCGCCACCGTCAGCAGCGAGGCCAAGGCGGGCAGGGCTCAGGCGGCGGGGGCCGACCTCGTGGTCAACTACCGGGCGGAGGATGTCATCGCCCGGGTCCGGGACTTCACTGGCGGCGCCGGGGTGGACCATGTGGTCGACGTGGACTTCGGCGGCAACCTGGCCGCCACCCTGGCCTGCGTGAAGGGCAATGGGTCGGTGGCCTTCTACGCAACGAAGGGCGAGCCCGCGCCCAGGGTCCCGGCCGGGGAGTTGATGCGCCTCAACCTCAATGTCCACGGCGTCTACCTGCCGGTCAGCCCGCACGAGGCCCGCCGCCGGGCCCAGGCCGACATCCTGCAATGGATCTCAACGGGGCCGAGGCTCCTGCCGGTCGCCGGCCGCCATGCCCTGGCGGACTGCGCGGCTGCCCATGAGCAGGTGGAGTCCGGGACCAAGGCCGGCACGGTCGTGGTCGAGCCCTTCGGGTCGTGATCCCCCCCGAAGACGCCATCCGCGCCCGGCGGCGGCTGACCAACCGGTTCATCGCCGGGCGGGAGGCGGCCCGCCTCGGCCCGGTCTTCCTGCCGGCGGCGGTGGTGATCGCCGGCGACGGCTCGGTCATCACCGGCAGGGACGCCATCCTTGTCGCCTTCGCCGCCCAGTTCGCGGATCCGGGATTCGGTGGCTATGTCCGCACCCCCGAGCGCATCGAGGTGGATGCAGCGGGAGATCGCGCCGCTGAGCAGGGCCGCTGGACCGCCGCCTGGAAGGACGCCCCGTCCCAGTCGGGTCCCTACCTCGCGGTCTGGCGCCGGGTCACGGGTCAGTGGATGATCGAATCCGAGACCTTCGTGACCACGGCTTGAGACGCGCCCATGACCCCGACCCTCTATGGTATCAAGGCCTGCGACACGGTGGCCAAGGCCCGCGCCTGGCTGGCGGACCGAGGCATCGCCTATGACTTTCATGACTACAAGACCCAAGGCATTGACGCTGATCGTCTGGGTCAGTGGGTTGAGGAACTGGGCTGGGACAAAGTCCTGAACCGCGCAGGCACGACCTTCCGCAAACTGCCCGAAGCCGACCGGACTGATCTCGACGCGGCCAAGGCCATCGCCCTGATGGTGGCCCAGCCGTCGATGATCAAGCGGCCCCTGCTCGATCTGGGGGATCGGCGGGTGCTCGGCTTTAAGCCCGGACTCTATGAGGCGGTGTTTGGTGAGGACGGCTCCGGGGCCTGAAGCCGTCGCTACAGGTCGGTGACGCCGGAGCGTCGGTAGAAGGCGTCGGCCTGTTCGATCTGCCGGGTGGGGAAGGCCCCGGCGTCAGCGGGGCCAGGGACCTCAGACCAGCGCCCCGTGACAGTGCTTGAACTTGCGGCCCGAGCCGCAGGGGCAGGCGGCGTTGCGCCCGGTCTGCTGCCAGCCGTCGGGCAGGGCCGAGAAGGGCAGGGCCTGCCTCTGCTCCACCGACAGGCCGTCTGGCAGGAGGCCCATCTGCGCGGCGTTCTCGCCGGTCAGGGGGTCGAGGTGGATCTCCTGGAAGGCCAGAGGCGGAGGCTCGGGGTCCGCAAACTGGAACTCGACCGTCATGTGCCAGCGGGTGACGTTGTGGCGCAGATCCACCAGCAGCCGCTCGAACAGGGAGAAGGCCTCGGTCTTGTACTCGTTCAGCGGGTCCCGCTGCCCGTAGCCGCGCAGGCCGATCACGTTGCGCAGGTGGTCCAGGTGGGTCAGGTGCTCGCGCCACTGCATGTCGATGGTCTGGAGCAGGAAGCTCTTCTCGATCATCCGCATCTGGGCGGGGCTGATCAGGGCCTCACGCTCCTGGACGCGGGCATCGGAGGCGGCCAGAAGGCGTTCCTCGATCTCCTCGTTGGCAATGCCTTCCTCGGCCGCCCATTGGGCGACGGGTACGTCGAGGCCGAGGATCGACTGGGTCTGTTCGGCCAGGCCCTCCACGTCCCACTGCTCGGCATAGGCCTTGGGCGGCAGGTGCCGGCGGACCAGGTCGGCGATGGTGTCGCGGCGCATTTCAGCCGTCACGTCCGAGAGGTCCTCGTCGGCCATGAACTCGGCGCGCTGCTCGAACACGGCCTTGCGCTGGTCGTTGACCACGTCGTCGTACTTCAGGAGGTTCTTGCGGATCTCGTAGTTGCGCTGCTCGACGCGCTTCTGGGCGGTGGCGATGGCGTTGTTCAGCCACTTGTGGGTGATGGCCTCGCCGTCCTGGACCCCGAAGGTGCGCATGATGGAGTCCAGACGCTCGCCGGCGAAGATGCGCAGGAGGTCGTCCTCGCAGGACAGGAAGAACTTGGACCGGCCCGGGTCGCCCTGGCGGCCGGACCGGCCGCGCAGCTGGTTGTCGATCCGCCGGCTCTCGTGGCGCTCGGTGCCCAGCACGAACAGGCCGCCGGCCGCGAGGGCCTGGGCCTTGAGACCCGCGATCTCGGACTCGAGCTCGGCCTTGCGGGCGATCACCTGGTCCGGGGTCACCTCAATGCCCAGGCCACGCTGCTCGTCCTGCCAGCGAAGAACCCGCATGTCGATATTGCCGCCCAGCTGGATGTCGGTGCCCCGTCCAGCCATGTTGGTGGCGATGGTCACCGCCCCGGGGATGCCGGCGTCGGCGACGATCACCGCCTCCTGCTCGTGATAGCGGGCGTTCAGGACGTTGTGCGGGATACCCTTCCGCGACTGGCCGTTGACCTCGTAGGCGTGGGCGTTCAGCAGGGTCGAAAGGGTCTCGGATTTCTCGATCGAGACCGTGCCCACCAGGATGGGCTGGCCGCGGACATAGCAGTCCTCGATCTGCTTGAGGATGGCGCGGTTCTTCTCGGCTTCCGTGCGATAGACCTCGTCATCGTCGTCGATCCGCGCGACCGGCCGGTTGGTCGGGATCTCGCTGACGTCCATCTTGTAGATGTCGCTGAATTCCTGGGCCTCGGTCGCCGCCGTGCCCGTCATGCCCGACAGCTTGGTGTAGAGGCGGAAATAGTTCTGGATGGTCACCGAGGCCAGGGTCTGGTTCTCGGGCTGGACGTGGACGCCTTCTTTGGCCTCGATGGCCTGGTGCAGGCCCTCGGACAGGCGGCGGCCCTGCATCATCCGGCCCGTGAACTCGTCGATCAGCACCACCTCGCCGGAGCGGACGATATAGTCCTTCTCTCGGGTGTAGAGGACATTGGCCTTCAGGGCCTGGTTCACGTGGTGCACGACCGTGACATTGGCGGCGTCGTAGAGGCCGGTGGTGTCCTCCTCCAGGTGGTCGCCCGCCTTCAGCATCTCCTCGACGGTCTCGGCACCGTCCTCGGTGAGGATGACCTGCTTCTGCTTTTCGTCGTGGTCGAAGGTCGAGGGATCCTTGATCAGTTCCTTCACCAGGGCGTCGACGGTCCGGTAGAAGTCCGAACGGTCTTCGGTGGGTCCCGAGATGATGAGGGGGGTACGCGCCTCGTCGATCAGGATGGAGTCCACCTCGTCGACGATGACGAAGTTGTGGCCCCGCTGCACCATCTCGTCGAGTTCGTAGACGAGATTGTCCCGGAGGTAGTCGAACCCGAATTCGTTGTTGGTGCCGTAGGTGATGTCGGAGGCATAGGCCGCCTTGCGCTGGCCCTGGCTGAGGCCGTGCACGATGACGCCGACCGACAGGCCGAGGAAGCGGTAGACCTGACCCATCCAGTCGCCATGCAGCTGGGCGAGGTAGTCGTTGACGGTGATGACGTGGATGCCCTTGCCTGCAAGGGCGTTCAGGTAGACCGGCGAGGTGGCGACCAGGGTCTTGCCCTCGCCGGTGCGCATCTCGGCGATGCCGCCCTCATGCAGGACGATCCCGCCGACCAGCTGTACGTCGAAGTGACGTTGGCCGAGCACCCGCCGGGACGCCTCTCGCACCACGGCGAAGGCTTCCTCCAGCAACTGGTCCAGGGTCTCGCCGCGCCCGAGGCGCTCGCGGAACTCGACGGTCTTGGCCCTCAGCGCCTCGTCGCTCAGCGCCTGGATCCTGGGCTCGAGGCTGTTGATCTTCGCCACCCTGCCCGCCAGGGCCTTGACCTTGCGGTCATTTGAAGAGCCGAAGAGACGTTGGAAGATGCTCACGAGATGGGTCCGGACCTGTGCGGGGTGAGGAGGGCGGTGTGTCCTGAAGACCTGCCGGGGGCCCGGAAAACCCGCATCCTCCGGGGTGGCCGTGACTTAAGCACCCCCCCCTTCACTGTCAACGCGAAGCGCCCGCGGTTGGCCGTGCATCGCCTTGCTTTGCAAGGTCCCCCGGGAAGGGCTAGGGACAGGACCTGAACCGTCGTCTCAGGGGTTTCGCGGTCATGTTCCAGCACCTTACTGTCCTCCGGCAGGCCCGCCCCCTCGCCGCGGCGCTGCTGGCTGCAGGCCTGCTCCTGTCCGCATGCGAAGGCCGCCAGAAGGCAGATACCCCGCCCGAACCCGGAGACGTGGTGGTCGCTCGGGTCGAGGGCGCCCCCATCTGGACCTCCGACGTCAAGCGTGAGGCGGTCTCCCAGGGCCTGATCGGCGAGGGCGAGCCCCTGGATCCGGCGTCCGACCCCTTTCGGCGTACCACCGACGAAGTGATCGACCGTCGCCTGCTGGCCGCAGAGGCGACCCGGCGCAAGCTCGACCGGGATCCGGCCGTCCAGCGGCGTTTGGCGGCCGCCCGCGAGCGGATCCTGGCGGACCTGGTGGTCGACTCCACCGTCTCCGGCGCCATCAGCGAGTCCGCCATCCGCGGCCTCTACCAGGAGCAGGTGCGGCTTTCACGCCAGACCGAGGAGATCCGCGCCCGCCAGATCGTGGTCGCCACCCAGGCCGAGGCCGATGCGGTCCGCAGGCTCCTGGGGTCCGGCGGGTCCTTCGAGGCCCTCGCCATGGAGCGGAGCGTGGATGCGGCGACGCGGTTCAACGGCGGCGACCTCGGCTACTTCACGGTCGACATCATGCCGGATTCCTATGCAGCGGTCCTCAAGACGGCCCAGGCCGGCCAGACCGTCGGGCCCTTTCCGGTCGAGGGCGGATGGGCCCTCGTCAGGATCGAGGACCGCCGTCCCGAGGTGCCCATCTCCCTGGAGGCCGCGCGCCCGCAGATCGTGCGCTTTCTGACCTACGACCAGGTGCGCGACCTTCTCGAGAAACTCCGGGGCCAGGCCAAGGTGCAGACCTTCCTCAAGACCACGCCCGATGTGCCCGGCCAGCCCCGGGAGCCCGCCGCAGCGCCGCCTGCGACGGATGCGCCGCCGAGCCCACCGCCGAACCGCAAGGAGGGGAAGGCACCATGAGCCGCAAGCCTGGAAAGCCCGAGGCCTCCGCCCCGCGTCGCCGCGCCGCTGCCACGCCGGTCGAGGTGGTGGGGCAGACCTTCGAGAAGGCCCTGGATCCGCTCACCTCGGCGCTCAAGCGGGCCTCGCTGAAGCGCGCTGACCGGCAGGCAAGGGCCTTCGACCGTCCCTCGCCCGAGGCGGCTACGCCGGCCAAGGGTGCCTTACCCGTATCGCCCCTCGCCGTTCCCTTTCCGCGCATTCCCCACATCGAAGGCGTGGAGATCGCCACCGGCCGGGCCGGTTTCTACAAGCATGAGCGCGAGGACCTGCTGGTCATGCGCTTTGCCGAGGGCACAAGCGTCGCCGGAGTCTTCACGCGGCATGGTGTGGGCTCAGCACCCGTAGACTGGTGTCGGCGGGCCCTGGCCCAGTCCCAGGGCGAGGACGCCCGGGCCCTGGTGGTGAACGCTGGCTGCGCCAATGCCTTCACCGGCAAGCCCGGGGCGGACGCTGCCCGTCGGGTCGCCTCGGCCGTGGCCAAGCGGTTCGACTGCCGCCAGCGCGACGTCATGCTGGCCTCTACAGGCGTCATCGGCGTGCTCCTGGACGATGTGAAGATCACCCAGCGCCTGCCCGAGGCCGAGGCCGCCCTGGCCTCCGACGCCTGGTCGGCCGCTGCCCGGGCGATCATGACCACCGATACCTTCCCCAAGGGGGCCTTTGCCGAGGCCCAGATCGACGGGAAAACGGTGCGGATCGCTGGTATCTGCAAGGGTTCGGGCATGATCGCGCCGGACATGGCCACCATGCTGGCCTTCGTCGCCACGGACGCTGACATCGCCCCCAATGCCCTGCAGACCCTGGCCAGCCTCTACACGCGCTCGACCTTCAACTGCGTGACGGTGGATGGCGACCGTTCCACCAACGACACCCTCCTCCTGTTCGCTACCGGCAAGTCCGGGTCGCCGCGGATCAGCCGGGCCGGCGACCGCCGGCTGGCGGACTTCCGCGAGAAGCTCGAGGCGGTCCTCCTGGACCTTGCCTTGCAACTGGTGCGTGACGGGGAGGGGGCAACCAAGTTCGTGCGCATCAATGTCTCAGGTGCGGAAAGCCCCGCCTCGGCGCGCAAGATCGCCCGGACCATCGCCGAGAGCCCCCTGGTCAAGACCGCCTTTGCCGGCGAGGACGCCAACTGGGGCCGGATCGTCATGGCGGTGGGCCGTGCCGACGAGCCCATCGACCGGACCCGGCTGAGGGTCCAGTTCGGGCCCCTGGTTGCCGCCCAGGACGGCCTCATCTCTCCCACCTACGATGAGGCGAAGATGAGCGCCTACATGAAGCAGGCCGAGCTGGAGGTCAGCGTCGACGTCGGCGTTGGTCGCGGCTCCGCTACGATCTGGACCTGCGACCTGACCAAGCAGTACGTGGCCATCAACGGGGACTACCGCAGCTAGGGCTGCAGGCCGTGGGTCGACCGCCTTGCCCAAGGGCAGAGGTGGCCGGCCGAGAGGCCATTGACCCCCTCAGTCGGCTGCGCCGACAGCTCCCCCTTGGGGGAGCAATTGAGCGGGGTAATTCCTCCCCCAAGGGGGAGGTGGACCGCGAAGCGGGCCGGAGGGGGTCAGCTGAAGTCGGCTCTTCCTAGTCGACCGGACTCCACTTGGCCGCGGTGCTCTCGCGCTTGGGGCCACGGAACTGGGACTGGTCTATGGGCCGGGTAGACGCGAAGCCGTCGCCCTTGGCCTCCGGGCGGTTCCTCTGCTTGCGCAGGCCGCCAGGCAGGTCCGAGCGGCCCTCGGGCCGGGACGAGCCGTCCGCCGCCCGGGCACCACCAGAATCGCCCCTGGGAGCGCCGCTCCTCGGGGAGCCGCCCCGGGGGGAGCCGCTCCTGGGGGCACCACCCTTGCGATGTCCGCCCTGGCCCTGACGGCCCTTGGACTCGGAAGGCTCCTTGGCGCCGTCCGGCAGGTGGGCCGTCATGACCGAGAGGCCGGCGTCCCGCCGACGGTCCTCGTTGGGAATGTTCTGGCGGGTGACTTTCAGGATGTCCTTGAGCAGGTTGCGCTCGTCATCGGCGCAGAAGGCCACGGCCGTGCCGCCGGCTCCCGCCCGGGCCGTCCGCCCGATCCTGTGAACGTAGGACTCCGGCACGTTGGGCAGTTCGTACTGGACCACGTGGCTGACCGCGTCGATGTCGATGCCCCGGGCGGCGATGTCTGTAGCGACCATGGCCCTGACCTCGCCCGCCTTGAAGGCCGCCAGGGCGCGCTCGCGCTGGCCCTGGCTCTTGTCACCATGGATGGATGCGGCCTCGACCCCTGACTGCTCGAGGGCTCGGGCCACGCGGTCGGCGCCGCGCTTGGTGCGGGTGAAGACGATCACCCGGCGGAAATCCTTGTTCTCGAACAGCTCGGCCAGCAGGGCGCGCTTGCGGTCCTGCTCGACGAAGATGACCTTCTGCTGGACCTTCTCCACCGTGGTGGCCTGGGGCGTCACCGCGACCCGGACGGGGTCGGGGTTCAGGAGTTCGCCGGCCAGCTTGCCGATCTCCGTCGGCATGGTGGCCGAGAAGAAGAGGTTCTGGCGAGCCTTGGGCAGGTACTTCACGATCCGCCGGATCGGCAGGATGAAGCCCATGTCCAGCATCTGGTCGGCCTCGTCGAGGACGAAGGTCTCGACGCCCTGGAGGGTGACGGTCTTTTCGCCCAGGTGGTCGATCAGGCGGCCGGGCGTGGCGACGAGCACGTCGACGCCGGGCGCCATGGCCCGCATCTGGCCGCCGTACTTCACGCCGCCGAAGATCACGGTGACGGAAACGCCGAGGTGGCGACCGTAGGCCTTGAAGCTCTCGCCGATCTGGGTGGCGAGCTCACGGGTAGGCGACAGGACGAGCACCCGGCAGCCCCGGCGGGGAGCCGGGCGGCGGTCTGCTGCCAGGCGATGGAGGATGGGCAGGGCGAAGGCAGCGGTCTTGCCGGTGCCGGTCTGGGCGATGCCCAGCAGGTCGCGGCCCGCGAGGACCGGGGGAATGGCCTGGGCCTGGATGGGCGTCGGCGTGGAGTAGCCCTCGTCGGACAGCGCCTTGAGGAGGCCGCGATCGAGGCCAAGGTCGGAAAACTGGGTCAAGTGAAGATGTCTTTCGGTGCGCGGAATCAGGCGGCCCATCTCGGGGGCACCGTTCGGCGTGTCTTGTGGGGATGCCCCCGCGCGGCGGGGCGATCTGCGATGTCGCTTCAGGGCGCTCGACAGGCGGACTGCCGAAGCAATCCTCACGCGACTGGAACGCCGATATCGCACCGGACGAACCGGGGCGCAGGGGGGAAGTGGCCTTCCGGGCCCCGGAAGTCAAGGCCGGCTTGCCAAGGCCGGCCTCCGGGGCGATCAAGGCGGCATGTCCGAAACCCGCCGCCTGCTGCTCGTAACCGCCGCCGCCCTGGTCGATGTCGACGGCCGGGTGCTCATCTGCCAGCGGCCTGAAGGCAAGGCCCTGGCCGGGCTCTGGGAGTTTCCCGGCGGCAAGGTCGAGGCTGGCGAATCGCCGGAGGCCTGCCTGATCCGTGAGCTGTCCGAGGAGCTGGGGATCGGCGTCACCGAGGCCTGCCTCGCCCCGTTTGTCTTTGCCAGTCACGCCTACGACGACTTCCACCTGCTCATGCCCCTCTACCTTGTCCGGCGCTGGACAGGGGTGGTGACGGCCAAGGAGCACTCGGGCCTGGCCTGGGTGAAACCGAACCAGCTGGGCGACTATCCCATGCCGCCGGCGGACGCCCCCCTGGTGGCCTGGCTCCGGGACCTGGTCTGAGGCCATGGCGGGGCTGACCGAGGCCCTTGCCGCTCTCATCCTGGCGCGGGCCGACCGGCCGGGCTGGGTGCTGGGCCTGTCCGGGGCGCAGGGCTCGGGCAAGTCCACCCTGGCGGCGAACCTCGCCGGGGCCCTGGCGGCTGCAGGTCGGTCCTGTGCGGTCCTGTCCCTTGACGACGTCTATCTTGGCCCGGAGGCGAGGGCAGACCTGGCCCGCCGGGTCCACCCCCTGTTCGCCGTACGCGGCCCGCCGGGCACTCATGATCCAGCCCTGGCCCTGTCCGTCCTGGAGGCCCTTGGACGTCCCGGTCGAATTCGCCTGCCACGCTTCGACAAGGGCCGGGACGCCCCCCTTCCCGAGGCGGAGCGGCCCGTCTTCGAGGGTCCCGCCGACGTCGTGATCCTCGAGGGCTGGTGCCTGGGGGCGCGGTCGGACCCCGGGGCCTCTGCCTCGGAGCCGATCAACGCCCTGGAGCGCGAGCAGGACCCCGATGGGGCCTGGCGCGGGGCGGTGGAGGCGGCGCTCGCCGGACCCTACCGGACCCTCTTCGAGGCCCCCGACCTGACGGTCTTCCTCCGGGCCCCGGACTTTACGACCGTCCGCCGGTGGCGGGGGGAGCAGGAGGCGGACCTGGCCCGCGCCATCGCCGCCGGCCGACCGGGCCGGGCCATGGACGATGCCGAGCTGGACGACTTCCTGGCCCGCTACGAGCGGATCACCCGCCGGCTGATCGCCGACCCGCCCGGAGATGTGGTGGTCGACCTCGCCCCTGACCGGACGCCGGGACCGCTTCAGCCCAGCTGAGGCCGGGTCCCCGGGACGCTGTGCTCCTCCCCACCCAGGGCGTCGGCCAGCCGCATCTTCGCAGAGCCGGGCCGCAGGGGCTTCTGCTGGGTCTCAGAGGGCGACCAGCCGGTCAGGGTGAGGATCTCGAAGGTGGCTGGCAGGCGCCCGTCGGGGTCGGCGAAGTTCTGCTGGTAAAGCGCAAAGGCCCGGGCCAGGACCCGCCGGGTCAGGGGCCGGGGATGGCGCTCGGTAAGGACAGAGGTCTCGCCCATCCGCCGTAGGTCAGCCATCAACTTCAGGGGATGGTCGTAGCGCACGGTCACCCGGTCGACGTCGGCCACGGGCAGGGCGAAGCCGGCCCTCTGCAGGAGGCCCGCGGCGTCTGACGGATCGGCGAAGGGCGAGACCCGGGGGCCGGCGCCGCCCGTCAGCTCCAGCTCGGCGGCGGTCAGGGACTGGCGCAACTCGGTCAGGGTCGCCCCGCCGAAGAGGGCGCCGATGAACAGGCCGTCGGGCTTCAGCGCCAGCCGCGCCTGGACCAGGGCGCCGATCACGTCATTGGCCCAATGCAGGGACAGGCTGGAGACGATGAGGTCCAGGCTGGCCGGTGCAAAGGGCAGGCGCTCCTCGTCGGCGAGGACCCGCATCCCGCTGCGGCCGGCGAGCATCCGGCCGGACAGGTCGGCCTCGACCAGGAGGCCCACCCGGGGCGCGGCGTCGCTGGCGGCCAGGGCCTGGGCGAAGGCGCCATTGCGGGCGCCGAGGTCGACGGCGCGGGGGAAGTCGCGCATGATGGCCTCCAGGCGCATCACGATGTCGCCTGCGGCCCGGCGTTTCAGGAAGTCGGCTCCGGCATAGCCCGGGGCGGCCCTGTCCAGCCGCCGGCGCAGGAGGTCGCGGTCGAAGATCCGGGGGGGCGAGGCGGAGGACGGCATGGGCCGGGACAATGAACGCTTCGGCCGGGCATGGGAACCCGCAGGGCCGCTGGCCCGGGCCCGCCGGGCGGCGCTTGACCTCATCTACCCGCATCGCGCCCTCGACGACGACAGTCCGGTCCTGACACCGGGCCTGACCGCCGAGGCCTGGAATCGCATCGCCTTCCTGGAAGACCCGGTCTGTGACGGGTGCGGGACGCCCTTCGAGTTCAGCCTGGGGCCGGGCGCGCGCTGCGCCGCCTGCCTGGCCAAGCCCCGGGCCTTTGACCGCGCCCGGGCAGCCTGCCTCTACGACGAGACCTCCCGCGGACCGGTCCTGCAGTTGAAGTACGCCGACCGCACGGACCTGGCGCCCCTGTTTGTCCGCTGGATCTCGCGCTCGGCCCGGGACCTTCTGGCCGAGGCCGATGCCGTCGCCCCCGTGCCCCTGCACGCCTCGCGCCTGTTCCGCCGGCGCTACAACCAGGCCGCCGAGATCGCCCGGCCTCTGGCCCGGCTCTGGTCGACGGACTACCTGGCCGACACCCTGGTCCGCAGGCGGGACACCGGCGCCCAGGCCGGGCGTTCGGGAACCGGGAGGCGCCGCAATGTCGCTGCGGCCTTCACCGTCCCCGACGGGCGACGCCGGACGGTGGAAGGCCGCCGCATCCTCCTCATCGACGACGTCATGACCACGGGGGCGACGCTCGAGGCCTGCGCCCGGGCCCTGCGGGCTGCGGGCGCGGCAGCGGTGGACGCCGCCGTCATCGCCAGGGTTAAAGACCCGGCAAGCCTCACCATATAGTCTGCACCCCGAGAGCCGAGGGAGAGCCGCATGGCCGCCGTGACCATCTATACCAAGCCCTTCTGCCCCTACTGCGTGCGGGCCCTGGGCCTGCTCGAACGCAAGGGCGCAGAGGTCATCGAGATCGAGGCCGCCTTCGACGCCAATCTTCGGGCCGAGATGCTGCAGAAGTCCGGCGGCGCGGCCACCTATCCGCAGATCTTCATCGGCGACCGGCACGTGGGGGGTTGCGACGACCTTCATGACCTGGAGGCGAAGGGCCGCCTCGACACCCTCCTGGCGGGCTGAGGCGGTGCGCGTCGCCCTGGTCCAGACCCGGACGCCGGCCTCGCAGGCGGCGGCGCTCGATCATGTCCTGCCCCTGGTGCGCCAGGCCGCGGACTCAGGTGCAGAGCTGATCCTGACCCCGGAGGGGACCAACATCCTGCAGAAGGACCGCGACCGCCTGAGGGCGGCCCTGACCACCGTCGAGGCGGATCCCGTGGTCTGCGGCCTTCGGGACCTGGCGCGCGAGCGCGGCGTGCACATCCTGGTCGGCTCGGCCCTGGTGGACGCCGGCGGCGAGAAGGCGGCCAACCGTAGCCTGCTCGTGGGTCCAGACGGCGAGATCGCCGCCGCCTACGACAAGCTGCACATGTTCGACGTCGACCTGCCCACGGGTGAGACCGCCCGGGAGAGCGCCGCCTACGCCCCCGGTGACCGGGCGGTGACCGCCCGCGCCGGCGAGGCCCGGCTGGGCCTGACCATCTGCTACGACATGCGCTTCCCGGCCCTCTATCGGGCCCTGGCCCAGGCGGGCGCCGAGGTCCTGACCGTGCCCGCCGCCTTCACCCGGCCGACGGGGCAGGCGCACTGGGAGATCCTGCTGCGCGCCCGGGCCATCGAGACCGGGAGCTTTGTCCTGGCCCCGGCCCAGGGCGGCTTCCACGAGGACGGTCGCGGCACCTGGGGCCGAAGCCTGGCCGTCGGCCCCTGGGGCGAGGTCCTGGGCCTCCTCGACCATGACGAGCCTGGCGTCCTGGTGGTGGAGCTTGATCTTCCGGCCTCCGCCCGCGCGCGCCGGTCCATCCCGGCCCTGGCCAACGCCCGCGCCTTCGCAGGTCCGGAGTCCCTGGCATGATCCGCTATGCCCTGGCCTGCGGGGCCGGCCATGACTTCGAGGGCTGGTTCGGCGGCTCCGACGACTTTGACGCCCAGTCGGCGAGGGGGCTCGTCTCCTGCCCGGCCTGCGGCTCGCCCGAGGTGCGCAAGCAGATCATGGCCCCTGCCGTCGTGACCTCGAAGGGCAAGGCCGAGACAACTCCCGGCCCCTCCCGCGAGATGATGATGGAGATGGCCAACCAGGTCCGCCGGCACGTCGAGGACAATTTTGACAATGTCGGCGACGCCTTCGCCCGCGAGGCCCGGGCCATCCACGAGGGAAGGTCCGAGGAACGGGGCATCTATGGCGAGGCGACGCTCCGGGAGGCCCGCGAGCTTCTGGAGGACGGCGTGCCCGTCGCCCCCCTTCCGCAGGTCCCGCCGGACCGACAGGATCTCAACTGATCCAGCCTCAGGGCGCCAGGTAGGCGATGGGCACCGTTGGCTTCAGGGACTTGTTGATCAGGCCGACCAGGGAATAGCTGTCCTTGCCCTCGAGGGCCACGCTTCGCACCCCTGCCCTGGGCGAGAAGTCGAGGGACTTGAGGTCCAGGGCCACCACGTAGGGGCTGAGAGCGGACTCGAAGTAGTAGACCCCGCGGGTGTGGTCGATGACTGTCCGCCAGTAGGTGGGGGCGATGTTCGGATGGTCGGGGTCCGGGGCGCCCCAGGGCACCGAAACATTGCGCATCACCGAGAAGACCCCGGCCACCTGCTTTCGGGTGTCAATCTCGCTCGTGCCCAGGCGCTTAAGGTAGTAGCTGGCCCGCACGAAGCGGTCCTCGGACTGGTGCGAGCCGGGCAGGACCTTTGAGCCGTCCATCCGGCTCCAGTAGTCGTTCAGGGTCAGCTGGCGATCGAAGGTCGGGCTGTTGGTCATGACCTGATAGGCCCGGTTGTGGTGGATGACCGGCTTGCCCTTGATGTACTCGATCACTGCGGAGTCCCCGGTCGCGTCGCTGATCGACAGGTGGACGGTGGGATGTCCCGCGCCGCCCGGGCCGAAGTTCGACGGGACGATGTAGATCGGGTCCGACTTCAGGGCCTCTACCACCTCCGAGACCGTCGCGTAGTTCGAAAGGACGTACTGCACCCAGGCGCCCATGGAGATCCGCGGCTTGGCCGAGCCGGGCGCGGGGCCGAAGTCGGCTTCGGCGAGATAGAGCAGGTTGGCCCCAAGTCCCTTCTCGTTGACGCCGTCGAAGGCCCCGTCGATCGGACCGCCGGGGGTCATGGAGCCAGCCGCCACCACGGTCCCGTACTTGCTGGCCCAGGTCAGTCCGCCCTTGATCCCCTCGTTCTGGAACCCCCGCGGAATGACGTAGAAATGGGTGTTGAAGTCATAGGGCCAGTCCATGGACCGGCCGGTGATCACCGAGCCGTCGTCCCCCAGCCAGGTTGCCCGGGAACAGGCCTCCGCCACCGGGGCCAGGGCGAGGGACATGGCCGACACCAGGGCGAGTACACCGGTTTTCATTTTCAGCCTCCCAACTGAAAGAAAGTAAAAACTTTATGCCTCTCCTTCCCGGGGTTGAAAAGCCCCTTCACGCCATAGGCGCCGGGGGGCGCGGGGGTCTAGGATGGCCGCCTTCCAAGGAGGCTCCATGTTCCGTTCCCTGCTGATCGCCGGCGTCGCCCTGATGGCCGCCGCGCCCGCCCTCGCCGCACCGCCTACGCCTGTGGGTCTCCGACCCGACCAGGCCGCCTTCCGGGAGCTCTACAAGGAACTCATCGAGACCAACACCACCCTGTCGAGCGGCAGCTGCACCCTGGCGTCCGAGAAGCTCGCCGTGCGCCTGAAGGCCGCGGGCTACACGGACAGGGAGATGGAGGTCGTGGTCCCGCCCGGTCAGCCCAAACAGGGCGCCCTGATCGCCACCCTTGCGGGGACGAACCCCAAGCTGAAGCCCATCCTGCTGCTGGCCCACATCGACGTGGTCGAGGCCAATCGGGCGGACTGGGAGCGCGATCCCTTCACCCTGGTGGAGGAGAACGGCTTCTTCTATGCCCGCGGCGCCAGCGACGACAAGGCGATGGCCGCCGCCTTCGCGGACAACATGATCCGCTACAAGCGCGAGGGCCTGAAGCCGAAGCGCAGCCTCCGCCTGGCCCTGACCTGCGGCGAGGAGACCCCCGACAATTTCAACGGCGTGGAATGGCTGATCGCCAACCGTCCCGAACTGCTGGATGCCGAGTTCGCCCTGAATGAGGGTGCCGGCGGACAGATCGACGCCAATGGCCGGAAGGTCTTCCTGGGCATCCAGGCCGGTGAGAAGGTCTACCAGGACTTTACCCTGCGGATCACCAATCCCGGTGGACACTCCTCCCGTCCGGTCAAGGACAACGCCATCGTGCGCCTGTCGGCGGGCCTTACCCGCATCGGCGCCTACGACTTCCCGATCGCCCTGAACGAAGCCACCCGCAACCACTACGCCCGGATGGCCGACATTGAGGGCGGCGAGACCGGGGCGGCGATGAAGGCCATGGCCGCCAACCCCTCTGACGCGGACGCTGCCGCCCTGCTGGCGCGATCGCCGGGCCGTAACTCCATGATGCGCACCACCTGCGTTCCCACTCAGGTACAGGCCGGTCATGCGCCGAACGCCCTTCCCCAGAGGGCGGAGGCCAACGTCAACTGCCGCATCCTGCCCGGCGAGAAGGTCGAGGATGTTCGCAAGGCCCTGACCCTGGCGATCAACGATCCGGGAATCGCCGTGGAGACCGTCGGCAAGCCCAGCCCGGTCTCGCCCCCGCCGCCCCTGAACGCCCGCATCATGGGGCCCGCGACCACGGTGGCGTCGGCCATGTGGCCTGGTGTCCCCATCGTCCCGGCCATGGCGACCGGGGCCACGGACGGCCGGTTCCTGCTGGCGGCCGGTGTTCCGACCTATGGCCTCTCGGGCATGTTCAGCCCGCCCGGCGACAGCGGGGCCCACGGCCTGAACGAGCGGATCAGCGTCCAGGCCCTCTATGAGGGACGGGACTTCCTCTACGAGGTGGTCAAGCTCTACGCCCGGAACTGATCGCGGCCCCTGGACCTCTTGTGTGGCGGAAGCGCCACACTACATCCCCGCTAAGGCGGTTGCGCTTGATCAAGGCGACCGTCCGGCATCCGCCTTACGAGGGGAAACATGAACATCGACCAGTATTCCGACCGCGCCAAGCAGGCGGTCCAGTCGGCCCAGAGCCTCGCCCTGGCCCGTCGTCACCAGCAATTCTCGCCCGAGCACCTGCTCAAGGTCCTCCTTGAGGAGAAGGACGGGCTCTCCCGCGCCCTGATCCAGAGCGCCGGCGGGCGGCCAGACGCCGTTGACCAGGCGGTGGACGCCCTCCTGTCGCGCCGACCGCGTGTCGAGGGCGGGTCGGGGCAGATCTACCTGGCCCCGGAGTCTGCCAGCGTCTTCGCTGCGGCCGAGGCCGGCGCCAAGGCCGCAGGCGATGCCTTTGTGACCACGGAACGCCTGCTGATCGCCATCGCGAAGGAGGGCGGTGAGGCCGCCCGAGTCCTGCGCGAGGCCGGTGCCGCCGAGGCCGCCCTCGAGGAGGCCGCCAAGGCCGTGCGCAAGGGCAAGACTGCCGACAGCGCCTCAGCCGAGGAAGGCTACGACGCCCTGAACCGTTATGCCCGCGACCTGACCCAGGCCGCCCGTGACGGCAAGGTCGACCCGGTCATCGGACGCGACGAGGAGATCCGCCGGACCATCCAGGTCCTGTCGCGCCGGACCAAGAACAACCCCGTCCTGATCGGCGAGCCCGGGGTCGGCAAGACCGCCATCGTCGAGGGCCTTGCCCAGCGGATCGTCAACGGCGACGTTCCCGAGAGCCTCAGGGACAAGAAGCTCCTGGCCCTCGACATGGGTGCCCTGATCGCCGGCGCGAAGTATCGCGGCGAGTTCGAGGAGCGCCTCAAGGCGGTGCTGAACGAGGTGACTGCCGCCGAAGGCTCGGTCATCCTGTTCATCGACGAGATGCACACTCTGGTCGGCGCCGGGAAGACCGAGGGCGCCATGGACGCCGCCAACCTGCTCAAGCCCGCCCTGGCCCGGGGCGAGTTGCACTGCGTCGGCGCCACGACCCTCGACGAGTACCGCAAGCACGTGGAGAAGGACGCCGCCCTGGCGCGCCGGTTCCAGCCCGTTTTCGTCTCCGAGCCTACGGTGGAGGACACGGTCTCCATACTGCGCGGCCTGAAGGAGAAGTACGAGGTCCACCACGGGGTACGGATCACCGATAGCGCCATCGTGGCGGCGGCGACGCTTTCCAACCGCTACATCACCGACCGCTTCCTGCCCGACAAGGCCATCGACCTGGTCGACGAGGCCGGCAGCCGGGTGCGCATGGCTGTGGACTCCAAGCCCGAGGCGCTGGACGAGATCGACCGCCGGGTGGTCCAGCTGAAGATCGAGCGCGAGGCCCTGACCCGGGAGAGCGATGACGCCTCCCGCCAGCGGTTGGAGAAGTTGGAGGATGAGCTCGACGACCTCGAGGGCCAGTCCGAGGACATGACCGCCCGCTGGCGCGCGGAGAAGGAGAAGGTCTCCTCCGCAGCCCAGATCCGTGAGGCCCTGGACCGGCTGCGGGCCGAACTCGTTGCCGCCCAGCGGCGGGGAGACCTCCAGAGGGCCTCGGAGATCGCCTATGGCGAGATCCCGCCCCTGGAGAAGCAACTCGCCGAAGCCGAGCAGATGGCCGCTGGAGACCCGGTCAGCCCGGAGGTGGTGGATGCGGCCCAGATCGCCGCCGTCGTCTCGCGCTGGACCGGCGTTCCTGTCGACAGGATGCTCGAAGGCGAGCGCGAGAAGCTGCTGCGGATGGAGGACTCCCTGCGCGGCCGTGTGGTCGGGCAGGAGGAGGCCCTCCAGGCCGTCTCCGACGCCGTCCGCCGAGCCCGGGCCGGCCTGCAGGACCCCGCGCGCCCGATCGGCTCCTTCCTCTTTCTGGGCCCGACGGGCGTGGGAAAGACCGAGCTGACCAAGGCCCTGGCCGAGTTTCTGTTCGACGACGAGTCCGCCATCACCCGCCTCGACATGAGCGAGTACATGGAGAAGCACTCGGTCAGCCGGATGATCGGGGCACCTCCCGGCTATGTCGGCTACGACGAGGGCGGGGCCCTGACCGAGGCGGTGCGTCGCCGGCCCTATCAGGTCGTGCTGTTCGATGAGGTGGAGAAGGCCCATCCGGACGTCTTCAACGTACTCCTCCAGGTGCTGGACGACGGTCGCCTGACCGATGGCCAGGGCCGGACGGTCGACTTCCGAAACACCCTTCTGATCATGACTTCCAACCTCGGCTCCGAGTTCCTCGCGACCCAGAAGGCGGGCGAGGATGTCGAGGCGGTGCGGGGCGATGTCATGGGCGTGGTCCGGGGTCACTTCAGGCCCGAGTTCCTGAACCGGGTGGACGAGATCATCCTCTTCCGGCGCCTTGGCCGGGCGGAGATGGACAACATCGTCCGCATTCAGCTGAGCCGCCTTGAGAAGCTGCTTGCCGATCGCCGGATGAGCCTGTCCCTCGATGACGCCGCCATGACCTGGCTGGCCGACAAGGGCTACGATCCGGTCTATGGTGCCCGGCCGCTCAAGCGGGTGATCCAGAAGGACCTGGTCGATCCCGTGGCGCGCAAGCTGCTGCAGGGCGACCTGGTGGACGGATCCGTAATCGCCGTGACGACGGGCCCCGAAGGCCTGGTCATCGGCCGGCCCCAGGTCCACTGACCCGGAAGCGGGGCGGGGCTCAGTCCTCGCCCCGCACCTTTCCCCGGAGGGACTTCACGCCCCCCCGCCGCACCTTGCCCTCCACCCTGCGGACCTTCGAGGCCAGGGTCGGGCGGGTGCGCTTGCGGGGCGGCGGCGGCGGCTCGGCCGCCTTGCGAATGAGCTCCACCAGGCGCTGCAGGGCTTCGGCCCGGTTCCGCTCCTGGCTGCGGTGGGTCATGACGCTGAGTACCAGCACGCCCTCCTGGGTCAGGCGCCGGCCAGCCAGCTTCATCAGGCGCAGGGCGACCTCATTGGGAAGGGAAGGGGACCTGCGGACGTCGAACCGCAGCTCCACCGCGGTCGAGACCTTGTTGACGTTCTGGCCGCCGGGCCCCGCCGCGCGAATGAACTTCTCGCTGATCTCATCTTCCGGGATGAGGATCTGTGGGGTGACCTCGATCATGGCCGGCCGCCGGGATCAGGCGTCGCGGCAGGCGGGGCAGAGGCCGCGGGCCTCGAGGGTCAGGCCGCGGATGGAATACCCGGCCAGCCCGGCCGCCGCCAGCACCGGGGAGAAGTCCGGCTCGA
>CAIWHQ010000084.1 GCA_903912465.1 uncultured Alphaproteobacteria bacterium
CGGAGAGCTGAAGATCAAGATCTCGGGCTGCATCAACGCCTGTGGGCATCACCATGTGGGCCACATTGGCATTCTGGGCGTGGATAAGAAGGGCGAGGAGTTCTATCAGCTCACCCTCGGCGGATCGGGGGCTGAAGACGCCTCGGTCGGGAAGATGCTCGGGCCAGCCCTGCCCATCGACCGGGTGACCGACGCTGTCGAGGCGATCGTGGAGGCCTATCTCCAGCATCGACAAGATGGCGAACGCTTCCTGGATACCCTGCGTCGGACGGGTGACGCCCCCTTCAGGGAGGCCGTCTATGCCGATGCTCATTAGGTTATCGGAGGGCGTGTTCTCCCAGGTCGAGGACGCCTTTGTCCGCCTTGCCGATGACGAGCCCGTGGTGGGAGGCGATGCCATTGTCAGCCTGGGACGCCTGCTTTCGGGCGACGTGGCCAGGGCGGGCGGTGGGCGGCTTGGGGTCTGGCTTGAGCCAGCGGACGAGGTCGAGGCTCTGGAGGGTCGGCTGGACCAGGTCGACCTGGTGGCCCTGGCCTTCCCGAAGTTCCGGGATGGTCGTGCCTTCACCTCCGCCCGACTGCTGAGGGAGCGCCTGGGCTTCACCGGCGAGGTCCGGGCCGTCGGCGACGTACTTCGGGACCAGGCTGGCTTCATGGTCCGCTGTGGCTTCGATGCCTTCTCGCCGGCGGATGGATCCACCGTCGAGGCGTGGGCCGCAGCTGCCGGCCGACACCGCCATGTCTACCAGAGAGCCGCCGACGCGCGCCCGCCCGCCTTTCTCGAGCGGGAAAGGGGTTAGAATGGCCTATGATCCCGCCGAGCTGCCTGACCTTGAGGCTCGCCTCAATGCGGAACTGAGGCGCGCCGAGCCCGAAGCCATACTGGCGAGGGCCATCGGAGCCTTTCCTGGCACCCTGGCCCTGGTGTCCTCCTTCGGGTCGGAGTCGGCTGTGCTCCTGCACATGGTCGGGAAACTGCAGCCGGACCTGCCAATCCTTTTCCTCGACACAGGTATGCTATTCGCACAGACCCTCGACTATCGGCGCGCCCTGTCGAACCGTCTTGGGCTGAGCAATGTGCGGGATCTCCGGCCTGCCTTCGCGGACCTGGCGACCGCCGATCCGGGAAGCGACCTCTGGCGACGAGACACGGACGCCTGCTGCGAGGTCCGCAAGGTCCTGCCCCTTGAGCGGGGCCTTGGAGATTTCGAGGCCTGGATCACCGGCCGCAAGCGCTTCCATGGCGGCGACCGGATGGCCTTGCCGGTGGTGGAGCGCGCCGAGGGGCGTATCAAGTTCAACCCCCTGGCCAACTGGGACAAGGCCGCGCTCGAGGCCTACATGCAGGCGCATGGGCTGCCTGCACACCCCCTGGTCGAACAGGGCTATCCCTCGCTTGGGTGCTGGCCCTGCACCCAGCCGGTCGAGGCCGGGCAGGACGTCCGGGCCGGCCGCTGGGCGGGTTCCGAAAAGACCGAATGCGGGATACACGTCGCCCGCGCGCCGGGGGCGGTGAACGACCTCGGCGGCGATATCTGATCCTGCGTTTCGCCTGGAAATCCCCGTGACCGATGCCGCCGCCACGCCCGTGAAGAAGTCTGGTGCCTTCGCTGAAGAGACCGTGACCTGGGTCCGTCACTGGACCGATAGGCTGTTCTCGTTCCGCACGACCCGTGACCCCGGATTCCGTTTCCAGAGCGGTCAGTTCGTGATGGTCGGCCTGATGGTCGAGGGCAAGCCGCTCGTTCGGGCCTATTCCATCGCCAGTCCCTCCTGGCACGAGGAGCTGGAGTTCTACTCGATCAAGGCCCCCAACGGCCCCCTGACCTCGCGGCTCTGCGACATCGAGGTTGGTCAGACAGTCCTGATCGGCCGCAAGCCCACCGGCACCCTGGTCCTCGATGGCCTGAAGCCGGGCCGGCGCCTCTACATGCTGGGGACGGGCACTGGCCTGGCCCCCTGGCTGTCCCTGGCCCGGGACCCGGATGTCTTCGAGCGCTTTGAGACCGTGGTGGTAACCCACACAGTCCGTGAGGTCGCCGACCTCAACTACCGGGAACTCTTCGAGCGGGAGCTTCCGAACGACGACCTCCTGGGCGAGCTCATCGGTCCCAAGCTGAAGTATTACCCCACCGTGACCCGGGAGCCCTTTCCGACCCAGGGGCGGATCACGGACCTGATCGCCTCAGGCCAGATGTGTCGGGATCTCGGCCTGCCCGAGCTCGACCCGGCGGTCGACCGCCTCATGCTCTGCGGCGGGCCATCAGTCCTCAGTGACCTGAAGCCTCTTCTGGAGTCGCGTGGGTTTATCGAAGGGTCCCTGGCGCAGCCCGGGGACTATGTGCTTGAGCGGGCCTTCGTCGAAAGCTGACCTGTTCAGGCGGGCGGACAGCCCTTGAACTGGCCCATCCGGCTGACCGTCAGGTGGGCCAGGTTCAGACCCATGATCGGCTTCATGGAGGCAGAACCGGATCCGGTGAAGAGGTCGATGCGGTTGCCCTTGATCGCACCTCCGGTATCCGACGCGTACCAGTAGCCGTCATGGACCCGGCCGTCAGGCATCCGCATACCCACGGTCTCCTGGATGAACAGGACGGTCCGCCTGGGGATGAGGCGGGGATCGATGGCTGCGGTACGCATAGCCACCACCTTGCAGCCAAGGGAGTCCAGTGTGCCGACCCCGCGGGCGCCGATGTGGTAGAGGGTGGCCTTGAGTTTCATCTCGGGCGAGCCCGGGATCGAGCCGGTCATTGCGCCCATGAGCAGGTCGCCCAAGGGATCAGATGCAGCCTGTGCGTCGGCAGCGGCTGGGATTGCGGCAAGCAGGGAGGTCAGGGCGGCCAGGGCGGCGAGGCGGCGTCGCATGACGTCTCCTTCTTCGTCGTTGATCTGTCGTCGGCTCACTTTTAACGATACCCGGCGATTTCGGCAACCTTGGGGGCCCCGTGAGAATCTTTGGAGACTCCATCTCGGGCAACTGCTTGAAGGTGAAGTGGACCGCCGATCACCTCGGCCTCCCTTACAAATGGGTGGAAACGAGCGTGGTCACCGGCGAGACCCGGACCCCGGAATTCCTGGCGATGAACCCCGCGGGTCAGGTACCCCTCGCCGTGCTCGACGACGGCAGACCCCTGGCCCAGTCGAACGCCATCATCCTTCACCTGGCCCGGGGGTCCGCCCTGATCCCGACCGATCCCTACCTCCAGGCGCGGATGTTCGAATGGATGTTCTGGGAGCAGTACAGCCACGAGCCCTATGTCGCCGTGGCGCGGTTCCAGGTCCGGTATCGGGGTCGGGACCCCGCCACCCTGGAGCCCGAGCTTGTGGGGCGGGCTGAGGCCGCCCTGGACCGGCTCGAAGCCGCCTTGGCCGGTTCGACCTGGCTTGTGGGTGACGCCTTCTCCCTCGCCGACATGGCGCTGCTGCCCTACACTCGTTTTGCTCCCGAGGCGGGTCTGGACCTTTCCCGGTGGCAATCCCTCACGGCCTGGATACGTCGAAGTGAAGGCGTGCTTGGCCTCGCCCCCCTGGGAGCCTCCTGATGACCTCATGCCTCCGGGTGCTCGCTTTTGCGCTCGCCCTTACCTTCGGGGCTTGGAGCCCCGCCCTGGCCTGGGGCTCATCCGGGCACCGCATGGTCGGCGTGGCGGCGACAGAGGCGCTCCCTGCGACGCTCCCGCCCTTTCTGAGGACGCGGGAGGCGGTCGCGGACGTGGCCGAGTTTTCCCGCGAACCGGACCGCATAAAGGGGTCCGGGCGCGCCCTTGGGGTGTCCCTCGATTCCGGACACTTCCTGGACGTCCTGAACGACGGGACTGTGCTTGGCGGCCCCCGGCTGGAAGCCATGCCCACGGACCGGGAGGCCTACGAAACGGCCCTGAGGACGGCGGGGACAAATGCCTGGAAGGCTGGCTGGCTCTACTATTCGATCCTTGAGACCCAGCAGCAGCTGACCCGGGACTTCGGCATGTGGCGGGTCCTCGACTACGCAGTCAAGACAGAGAAGAACCCCACGCGGCGGGCCTGGTTCCGGGCTGACCTCAAGCGTCGCGAAGCGGCCGCGCTCCAGACCCTGGGACGTCTTTCGCACTTCGTGGCGGATGGTTCCCAGCCCCTACACATGACCATCCATTACAACGGCTGGGGTGAGGGCCCGAACCCGGAGGGCTTCACGACGGCACGGATCCACGGTCCGTTCGAGGGCGATCTTGTCGCCAGAGCCGTGCAGATCGAGGACGTCCGCAGGGCGATGTCGTCGCAAGGCCTGGCCCCGGAGGGGCCGCTGGAGACCCGTATCTCGGCCTATCTCAAGACCGGTTCGGAGGAGGTCCTCAACCTCTACAGGCTGGAAAAGGCCGGGGGACTGGCACCCGGCGATCCCCGCGGGGGTGCCTATGCCGCCCAGCGCCTGGGTGCTGGTGCCTCCGCCCTGAGGGACTTCACGGTCCTGGCCTGGCAGACCTCGGAAGGCGCGCGCGTGGGTTGGCCGGAGGTCTCTGTGGCCGATGCCCTTGCGGGACGAGCCGACATCTGGACCTCCCTCTACGGCAAGGACTGATGGAAGCGCCGCAGTTCGGCCTCCCACAGGGGGCGGGGACCTGGCCAGACCGGCCCTCGGCCTTCGGCATCGCGGTGCGTCGCGGACGTATCGCCCTTGTGGAGATCGGTGACCCGGCGACCCAGACCTGGCTCGCCCTTCCCGGGGGTGGCCTCGAGCCGGAAGAAACGCCCGAAGGCGCCCTCGTCCGCGAGTTCGCCGAGGAGACGGGCCTGGTCATCCGCCCGGTGTCGCGACTGGGCGCTTCGTCCGACCGGGTGGTGATCAATGATGGCCGGGCCTTCAACGTCAGGGGCGAGTTCTTCACGGCAGTGATTCTCTCCGAGGCACCCTACCTGCTGACAGAGCCGGACCACCGGCTTGTCTGGCAGACGCCCTTGCAGGCCCTCCGGGGGCTTCACCGGGAGTCCCATGCCTGGGCGGTGGCCCAGTGGCTTCGCGGTTTGCGCGACCTCGCCTGACATAGTAGGCGGGGTCTGCTGGAAACTCAGAGGTCGGCATGAGCGAAGCGAAGCTTATCGACGGTCGGGCCGAGGCAGACAGCCTGCGCGCCCGAGTGACCGCTGAGGTCGCCGACCTTAAGGCCCGCTTCGGGGTAACCCCCGGACTTGCGGTCGTGCTGGTCGGAGAGGACCCGGCCAGCCAGGTCTATGTTCGCTCCAAGGGCGAGCAGTCCCTCGCCGCCGGCATGCACTCGGTCACCCACCGGCTGTCAGCAGATACGCCGCAGGACGTCCTGATTGACCTCGTTCGGTCCTTGAACGCCGACCCGGCGATCCATGGCATCCTGGTCCAGATGCCGCTTCCTCCCGGGCTGGACGAAAAGGCCGTCGTCGAGGCCATCGATCCGGACAAGGACGTCGACGGACTGCACGTTGTGAATGCTGGGCGACTTTCCCAGGGTCTTCCCGCTCTGTCCCCCTGCACCCCGGTGGGATGCATGATCCTGCTGCGGCAGACCCTCGGGGAGGACCTGTCGGGGCTGAGGGCCGTGGTGGTGGGCCGGTCGATCCTCGTGGGACGCCCGGTGGCCCAGCTTCTCCTGCAGGCGGATTGCACAGTGACCATCGCTCACTCGCGGACGCGTGACCTTGCTGCGGTCTGCCGGGAAGCGGATATCCTCGTGGCGGCGGTGGGCCGCCCGCGCATGATCCCGGGCGACTGGATCCGCCCTGGTGCCACGGTGATTGACGTGGGTATCAACAGGGTTCCCTTCGACGATCCGGCCAAGGCCGCCGAGGGGCGAACGAAGCTTGTCGGGGACGTGGACTTCAAGTCCGCCCGCCACGTCGCCGGCGCCATCACCCCCGTTCCCAACGGTGTGGGGCCAATGACGGTCGCCTGCCTGCTCGCTAACACGGTGACCGCCGCCCGGCGTATCTGCGGCCTCTAGGCTGGCGGGGGTGCGCCCACGCCCTTGTCGGCTGTGCGCACGATGGTCTCCAGGGCTTCCTCGACAGCCTCGCTGAACGCTTCCGCGATGGCTTCCCCCCGGTTCTCCGTAGCCCTGCGACTGAAGGCGAAGGTCTGTTCCTGAACCACCGTCTGGTCCTTGAGGCGGGTCAGAACAAGGTGCAGGTCCACCCGGATCTCAGGCGCAGCTCTCGGGCCCCGGTCGTAGGCCGCTTCGAAACGGGAAACGTCCACTCGCAGGCCGAAGGCCGGGCGGCCAAGTTCGCCGGGTGTGATCAGGCGCGCCGGGCCGGAACTGGATGCGAAGGCCCTCACTAGGGCCTGGTCGAAGAGGACCGATGCAGCCTGAGTCCAACGGGCGTTGGCGAGATAGGCGGCCTCCGCGCCATCGGAGGTCAGGATACGGTCGCCGGCCGCCGCGGGATGGAAGTTCCCACCAGCCCGGATGACGGCGAGGCGTCCCTCCGTCGGCACTGGCGCATCCGAGGCGCGTGGGTCCGGCGTGAAACGATAGAGCTGGGTCGGCTTGCTGTCCGGCAACAGGGTGATGCAGCCGGACAGAAGAAGCGCTGCCGAAATGGCCCCCAGGCGGGTGAGGTTCAGGGTCGGGATCATGGACGGACCTCTTTTTCCTTGCCGGGACTCTTGGAAATGAGGCCCCGGGGATTGGCTTCCAGTTCGCGGGCAAGGCGGGTCAGGGAGTCTGCAGCGCCCTGCAGGGCACCCACTGCGGACGTGAACTGTGCGAGGCTGCTTGCCGTATACTCGCCCTCGGGGCCGTCCACCCGGGCGATGACGCCTCGGAGTTCCTTGACCGCCGTCTGGGTCTCTGTCGCGGCGTCCGCAAAGCGCTTGAGGGTCTGAGCCCCGTCACCCTCGACCAGCCCGCGACCTGCGGCGGAGAGGGCCGCGATCTCCTGGGCAGCCGTATTGACGCTCTTGAGCGCCGCTTCGGTCTCGGCGACCATCGCCTTCCGTCGCACCAGCTCCGCAGAGACGACCTCGACATTCCGCAGCGAAGCCTGGATCGCGGCTATGTTCTCAGGCGTGAGCATCGCGTTGACCCCCTGAAGGGCCTTCACGGTCTCGGAGAGCACCGACTCGCCCCCGGACATGAGGCCAGAGAGGGCGGATGGCCGTGACTCAATCACCGGGGTCTTGCCGAAGGGAACCTGCTCGCGGATCAGGGGATTTGAGCGCGTTCCCGAGCTGATCTGAACGAAGTTCACCCCTGTGATCCCGAGAGGCTCGATGGTGGCCACGGAATCGGTACGAACGGGAACGTCTGCAGTCATGCGAACGTGCGCGAGCACCTTCTCGGTGTTCTCTGGATCCAGTTCGATTTGGGTGAGTTCACCCACCTTGATCCCATTGAACCGGACTTCACCGCCCTTGCTCAGCCCGTTTACGGGCCCTTGGAAGACGATGTCATAGTTCTGGAAGTCCCTGTTGAGGTTGAACTGGGCCAGCCAGATACCAAAGGCGAGAAGGCCCACAAGGAGGGCAAGGGAGAACAAGCCCACGAGGGCGTAGTTGGCGTCTTTTTCCATCAGGCCTGGGTCCGGAATTTCTGGGAGGCGGCGCGCCCTCGTGGACCCAGGAAGTATTCCTGGATCCAGGGATGCGTGGAGGTTTCGAGGGTCTGGACGGGTGCCACCGCCACGACATGCTTGTCCGCAAGCACGGCCACGCGGGTGGTGATGGCGTAAAGGCTGTCCAGGTCGTGTGTGATCATGAAGACCGTAAGGCCAAGGCTACGGGACAACTCGAGGATCAGCTCGTCAAAGGCGGCCGCGCCGATCGGGTCCAGGCCTGCAGTGGGTTCGTCGAGGAAGAGAAGCTCCGGGTCGAGGGCCAGAGCTCTCGCCAGGCCGGCGCGCTTCCGCATTCCTCCGGACAGTTCCGAAGGCTTAAGGTCACAGGCCTCGGGCGGAAGTCCCACCAGTCCTATGCGGATCTCTGCGAGTTCCCGGATGGTCTTGCGGGACAGGTGCGTGTGTTCCGCAAGGGGAGCCTCGACATTCTCTGCCACTGTGAGGTTGGAGAAGAGGGCACCCTGCTGGAAGAGGACGCCCCAGCGGCGCTCGATCGATCCCCAGCTTCGGGTCGGATCGGCGTGAATGTCATGCCCGAAGACTCGGACTGAACCGCCCTCCGGACGTTTAAGGCCGATGATGGTGTTGAGCATGACCGACTTGCCGGAGCCGGAGCCGCCGACAACGCCGAGGATCTCGCCGCGCTCCACCGTCAGGTCGAGATCCTGGTGAATGACCCGGCTCCCGAACTGGGAGCGCAGGCCCCGGATCTCAATGGCCGGGGGTTCGGCGTCGTCCCCGAGGGTCTCGGGAGGAGTCACAGGTCCAATTCCATGTAGATCAGGGCGAAGATCGCATCGATCAGGATGATCGCGAAAATGGCCTGCACGACAGCAGACGTCACCCTCTCGCCGAGGGAGAGGACATCGCCCTCCACCAACATGCCCTGGCGGCAGCCAATCCCTGCGATGGCGATGGCCATGACCGGCGCCTTGGAAAGGGCGATCCAGAAGTGCGAATCGCCAACGTTCTCGACCAGTCGGGTCATGAAGAAGCTGGGCCCAAGGCCCAGCATGGACCAGGTCACCAGGGCACCTCCCATCAGGCCCGCGATGGTGGCGACAAAGGTCAGTAGCGGCAACGTCAGCAGCAGGGCGGCGACACGCGGGAAGACGAGGGCTTCGAAGGGATCCACGCCCATGACCTTCATGGCGTCGACCTCCTGGGTCATTTTCATTGACCCGATCTCGGCGGCGAACGCCGATGCGGACCGGCCGGCCAGGAGCACGGCCGTGATCACGATTCCGAACTCGCGCGTCACGGCGATCCCTATCAGTTCGACCGCGAAAACCTCGGCCCCGAACTGGCGCAGGGTGTTGACGCCCAGAAGGCCTACCACGGCGCCGATGAAGAAGTTGGCGACGACGACGATCGGCAGCGCGTCGAGGCCGGCTCTCTCGGCCATGGAAGCGCACGGCGCCCAGCGGATACGGCCGGGATTGGCGAGGCTGCGCGCCGTCACCACCATTAACTGCCCGGCGAAGGCAAGTATGCCGTAGGTCTCGGCACCGATCCCGACGACGCCACGCCCGACTCGTTCCAGCAAGGCCCTGAAGGGACCGGGCCCGGCCCTTTGCTTCGGTCGCGCTGCGTTGGCGGTGGAGACCATCTCAAGGAGGCGAACGTGCTCGGGCTTCCCCTGCACCCGTGACATGTCGCCGCCCGGGCCAAGGGCCTGAAGCACGGCCCAGGCACCCGCTATGTCCATGCGGCGCACGCCCTGGAGGTCAAATCCACCCTCCGGGAGCGCGCCAGCCTGCCGGATGAGGGCCTCGCCCACGGGCTGGACAGGCGCGCCGCACCAGTCGCCGGTGAGGCGAAAGGTATTGTCGTCCTGGGTGTCCGGCGGACTGAAGGCGGGTGAAAGGGGCATGTACAGGTTCCTGCGCGAAACGGCGGCGCCGCTGCGCATGTGAGCAATCTAGTCCAAGCCCCTGTCATGGCGCAAAGACCTTGTCGCGGTATCGGCTTCAGGCCAGCCCGATCTCCCGGAGTCGCTCCGC
Source organism: uncultured Alphaproteobacteria bacterium (assembly GCA_903912465.1). Taxonomy (GTDB): domain Bacteria; phylum Pseudomonadota; class Alphaproteobacteria; order Caulobacterales; family Caulobacteraceae; genus Phenylobacterium. Next base: position 9,570 of record CAIWHQ010000084.1, read on the forward strand.
CAGGAACTCACCAGCGGTGATGTCCGGTTCGGGGCCCCTTTCCCCCTGGCAGGAAGGGATGGCCGCGAGAGACAGGTCCGAATGCGGGTGAAGGAAGAAGGGCATGGAGTACCGGCTGACATTGGGTCCCTCCGGGTTCACCACCCTGTGGGTCGTAGCCCCGATCACACCGTTGGTCAGTCTCGCCATCATGTCGCCGGTATCGACGATCAGCTTCCCCGGCTCTGTCTCCACCGGGAGCCAGGTTCCGTCCTGATCGCGAAGCTGGAGGCCGGCGCCCCGGGCGGCCACCAATATGGTCAGAAGGTTGATGTCTTCGTGCGCAGCCGATCGGACGGCGCCGGGAGGCGCGTCTGCCGCGACAGGCGGATAGTGCAGAAGGCGAAGGATCGAAGGCCCGTACCGGACCCGGGCGTCAAACCAGTCTCCGGGGAGCCCGAGTGAGGGGGCGAGGGCAGACAGAAGCAGGCGTCCGGTCCCGTCCAGGGCGTCGTAGAGTGTCTGGAAGGTCTCTTGGAAGCCCGCCAGTCCGGAGGGCCAGACATTGGCTGGCAGGGGCTCCACCTCGAGGGCTGTCGGTGTCGGCTCCCGACCGATCTGCCAGAACTCCTTCAGGTCGGGCGAGCGGCTATCCTTGGCATGTTCCGCCCCGAAGGGGATGTATCCCCGCAACCCTCGGGCGGAAGCTTGCTTGACCGCATCGGGGAGGGCGAACAGCTCCGCCGACATCCGGTAAGCGGCGTCCAGGAGCCCGGTGGGGACATTGTGGTCCCCCAGGATCACGAAACCCCAGCGCCGGAGGCCGGTAAACAGGTCCTGCTGGAACCGGGCCCGGTCCGCCTTGTCGCCATGGGTAAAGTCGGAAAGCCTGAGTTCTGGGACCTGCGTGGTCATCTGTTCGCTCCCTTCAGGAAGGCGTCGACTTCCGCCCTGTCAGGACAGGCGGACTGGGCACCGGGCCGGGTCGCGGCGAGGGCGGCGGCGGCGCAGGCGAAGGCCAGGGCGTCAGCGTCGCCGCGGCCCTCCAGCAGGGCCAGCAGGAGGCCTGCGGTGAAGATATCTCCGGAGCCGGTGGTATCCACGGCCCTGACCCGGGGCGGGTCGACCTCGGCGCTCATGACCCCGCCCCGGATCATGCGGACCCGACCGGCGCCCGCAGTTATGACAAGGGCTCCCCTGACCCTCGCCGCGCGGGGTCCCAGGGCCTCCGCCTCCAGGGCGTTGACGATCACGAGATCCGCGCGCTCGAGGCAGGGGTCCGGTATGGGGCCGAACGGCGCAAGGTTGAGGGCCACGAAGCCCCGGGCTCTGGCTACGGCGGCGGCGACCAGCTCGACCGGGCACTCCAGCTGGCACAGGAGGGCCTCGTCGATCTCGTCGGGAAGGTCTTCCGGCCGTCCCCGGGAATTGGCGCCCGAGGCGACGCTGATCTGGTTTTCCCCTTCGGGGCTGACGCTGATCAAGGCGACCCCGGTGTGGGTGTCTCCGAGCTGGGCGACGAGGCTGAGGTCGACGCCTGCAGCCCGAAGGAGGGCGAGGGCTTCGTCGGCGAAGGGGTCCGCCCCTGTCCGCGCCCAGAGCCGCACCGAACCGCCCAGCCGGGCCAGGGCGAGGGCCTGGTTGGCACCCTTGCCACCAGGATGACGTTCAAGTCGCGCGCCAATGACGGTTTCCCCAGGGCGGGGCAGGGGTGCGCCTGAGGCCACCAGGTCAAGGTTCACTGAGCCAACGACGAGGATGGAGGGCCGGGTCATGCGGCGTTTGCGAGAAGTCGTTGGATGAGGTCGAAGGCGCGGTCGGAATCGGCCTCTACCGCCCAGTCTGCATTCGCGGGTCGCTCGGGACCCACGCGAAACTCGACTGCGGTATGGCCGAGGGTGAGCGGAGAAGAGGTCTCTATGGCCAGGGCGCAGGGGCGGAAGCGGAAGGCACCGGGATCCAACAAGGCGATAATGACGCAGGGATCATGAAGGGGCGGCGGCCCGCCCGTCCCGAGCTTGGCCTCTGTCCCGGCGCTGAAGGCCAGGAGGCGGCTCGCCGCCGTCGCTGAGGCCCCCGGGAGTTCTGCGATCCTGCGACGACGGGCTTCCGTTGCCGTCACCTGGTGGGTGGCGTCCAGGCCCAGGAGGGTGAGATCGACGCCGGACCTGACAACTTCGTCCGCTGCATGGGGGTCTGCGAAGATGTTGAACTCGGCGGAGGCGGTGATGTTGCCGCCCTCCCGACGCGCCCCGCCCATGGCGACCACCCGTCGAATGCGGGAGATGATATCAGGCGCTCGCCGCATGGCCTCGGCGAGGTTGGTCATCGGGCCCGTGAGCGCCAGCGTCACCTCTCCTGGCGGACGGCTGCGGAGGGTCTCGACCAGATAGTCGACGGCGTGCAGGGATTCCGGGCCCCTCGCCGGCGAGGGGACGGGCAGGTCGCCAAGGCCGCTGACACCATGGAAGTGGTCGGCGGCGACCGGCTCCCGGAACAGGGGGCGCTCCATCCCCGCGAACACGGGGATATCCTGACGGTTGGCGATCTCACGGACCAGGCAGGCGTTTCGTGCGGTCAGGTCCCCGCCGACATTGCCGGCCGCCGTCGTGATGGCGAGGACCTCGAGCGCTTCCGGCGCGGCAAGCGCCAACAGAATGGCGACTGCGTCGTCGACACCGGGATCGCAGTCAATGATGAGGGGGAGGCCGGGCATGGCCCAGCTTCCCCCGCTTCGGCCGTCCTTCGCAACCCAGCCCCTAGTTATCCCAGAGGATGTACTCATCACCCGGCTTCTGCGGCCGACCGGATGGCTGGTCGATGAATACCGGTCCCTGGAGCAGCGACGGCCAGAGTGGCTTTGCACTCTCGGCGTCCTGACGAGCCAGGAGGGCGAGCATGGCCTTGACCCGCTCGGGTTCCTTGGCCGCGAGGTCGACTTTTTCCGTCGGGTCCGTCGCCAGATTATGGAGCCATACCTTGGAGCGCGCCTCGTTGCTCTGGAGCTTCCAGTCGCCATCGCGGACGGCCTTGTACTGGCCTGAACGCCAGAACAGGGTCTGGTGCGGGCGTCCCTTGATCTTGCCATTCGCATAGGGAGCCAGGTCGACCCCGTCGATGATCCTATCCTTTGGAAGCGCAGCGCCCGCAG
>CAIWHQ010000085.1 GCA_903912465.1 uncultured Alphaproteobacteria bacterium
GCCAGCCCCGACCGGCCGGCTAGCTCCAGGCGTAGTTGAAGCTGATGGAGATGCGTGGGGTGCGGGCCCGGTTGGGGGGCACCTCGTGGCGTAGCCAGCTCTCCCAGAGGAAGACCGTTCCCGGGGCGGGGGTCAGGTGGACGAAGGTGCGATCGGCCTCGGGCGCGTCGGCGCTTCGGGGCGGGGCGGCCATCATCAGGGGCAGGCGGGGGTCCTCCAGCCGCAGGGCCGAGGCGCCGGGCGGGGTCGCGACATACATCGTGCCCGAGATCACGCTGTGCGGGTGGATGTGGCCGGAGTGGGCGGCGCCCGGCTTCAGGATGTTGACCCACAGGCTGTCCATCCGCAGACGCCCAGCGCCCAGGTCCAGGTGCAGGTCCTTGGCGTAGCCGCGCACGATCCGGTCCAGCCGGCGCTTAAGGTCGTCGAAGACGCTGGCCCTGCGCGGCAGGTCGTCGAGGGAGGCGTAGGAGGTGTAGCCCCCGTAGCCGTTGCGCCGGCACCAGTCGCGCCCGGCGACGTCCTCGGCCTCCAGCATGCGGCAGGCGGCCTCAAGGTCCGCGAGGAGGACGTCGAAGTCCTTCCCACCGGCCAGGGTGGTCTCAAAGATGCGGGTAGGGAAAAGATCGCGGACGGTCATGTACTTCCGCTAGATCATGTTCCGATAAGTGGGAACCGGTTATCGGATCGAAACATGATCTAACTTTTTGAACTTAGAGCCTGTTTAGTCCCTTCAGACTTTCCGTCTGAAGGGAACAGGCTCTGAGCCTGCGGCGGACCGCTGTCAAAACCCGGACGGCACCGGGGTCAGACCAGGATGTCGAGGACCGTGCCCTGCATCTGGTCCGCCGTTCGCATGACGGCGGCGTTGGCCGACACCCCGGCCTGGGCCAGTTTCATGTCAACAACCTCCCGCACCAGGTCGATGTCCACGCCCTCGACACTCATGGTCGAGATCTTCTGGGCGGACTCGTTGAAACGATTGGTGGCGGCGACAAGCCCGTACTGGGCGATAGCGATCGGGTTCATGATCAGGGTCTCCCTGGACCGACACTGACCCCACTGACGTAAACAAAAAACCCCCGAAGGAGGGTGAACCCGGGTTAAGCTTTCCGAGCTTCCGCAACCCCGGAGACCTTGCATGTTCAGCGCCCTCTGGCTGGCCGCCGCCATCACCACCGTCTGCCTGGAACCGAGTGGTGCCCTGAGCCCCGTGATCTGCACCGCCCCGGCCAGCCGGCTCGACGCCCGGCGCGAGGTCTGCGAGTGCCCGACGGGCCGCCGGACCGAGGTCCCGATCTGCGCCGCTGGTGAGAAGCCGCCGCCGGAGACCCGGGCGCTCAACGCCTTCCGCCGCGAGGCTGCAGCCGACGGGAGCCTGGCCGGCGACCGGTTCCAGGACCGCCCCCTGTGTGTGGTCCCGTCTGCACCCCCCGCCAGACGGCCCTGATTTCGCCGTGAGGCCCTGCAGGACTGCCCCAACGGAGACCCGCATCATGAAGTCCGCGATCCTGGCCCTGGCGGCTGGCCTTGTCCTCCTCGCCGCACCCGACGCCCGCACCCAGACGGCGCTCGCCCTGCCGGAGGACCCCGGCGCCGTCGTCGTCGAGGAACTGGTTGTCCAGGCCAAGGAGCCGGGGCCCGCCTGGTGGGTGGTGAAGGACGGGGACTCCACCGTCTATATCCTGGGCATGCCGGGCGGCCGGATCCCTCCGAAGTCGGCCTGGGACCGACGCTGGCTCGATCGTCGCCTCAAGGGGGCCAACAGCCTGATCCTGGCGGACACCGTCCGCGTCAGCGTCGGCATCTCGTCCTTTGGCGAGGCCATGCGCCTTTACCGTGGCTTGAGGTCCGATATTCCCCTGGAGACCCGCCTCCAGGACCCGCTCCGATCCCGGTTCATCGCCGCCCGCGAGAAGCTGGGCCAACCGGCGGGGCGCTACGCCAAGTGGACGCCCTTCGTCGCCTCAATGATGCTGCTGGGGGATTCTGTGCCCAGGGGCTGGGTCGATCCCCGGGACGACATCCTGAAGGCGGCGCGCAAGGCGAAGGTGCGGCGCGTCGAGGTGCCCGCCCGCAATGTCAGTGACATGGTCTCGAAGGTGTTCTCGAACCTGGATCCGGGCCTGGAGACGACCTGCCTCTCCGCCGCCGTCCGGACGGTGGAGCGCGCCCGGCCCAGCGCCACGGCCGAGGGCTGGGCGCGGGGCGATGTGGCCGCCGCCATCAGCGGTCCGCGGGACTATGAGGGCTGTGTCCTGCTGCTGAACGGAGGCGCGCAGATCTGGCGCGCCATCGTCGATGACCACACCCGGCTGATCGCTGACGGCCTGAAGGCTCCTGGCCACAGCGTCGCCCTCGTCGACATCTCCATGATGGTCGCCGAGGAGGGGGTGATCCGTAAGCTGGAGGCCCGTGGCCTGGAGGTCACGGGCCCGGACGGGCGCTGAGCGGGCTCAGAACAGGGGCGGGCCCTTGCCCACGGCTGCGTAGGTCTGCTTCTGGAAGATGGGCAGGGCGGCCCGGGCGCCCATGCGCTGGCCGGTGGCCACCTGGCTGGCGGACTCCGGTCCCAGCTCCATGGAGTTCTGGATCAAGTAGATGAGGATCATGTCCTCCTCGGGGTCGGCCTGCCACCAGGTGCCGAAGGCGCCCGGCCAGCCAAAGGCCCCGGTCGAGCCTGCGCCCATCCAGGCCTGCTTCTCCGGGTCGGTGATGACCGAGACGCCCAGGCCGAAGCCCTGACCCATCCAGAAGGGGATGCCCATGAAGGGAATCTCGCGCTGCTCCGGGGTCAGCCGGTTCGAGGCCATGAGGTCGAAGGTGTCCTCGCGGATCAGTCGCACGCCGTTCAGCTCGCCCCGGTTCAGCATCAGCCGGGCGAAGGTCAGGTAGTCGTCGACGGTGGAGATCAGGCCGCCGCCGCCCGCGCAAAAGGCCGGCGGATGGTCCTCGTGCACGAAGGAGACGTCCTTGAGGGGTACGCCTTCCTCGGCCTTGTAGAGCTTGGCCATCCGGTCGCGCTTCTCCGGCGGGCACCAGAAATCGGTGTCGGTCATGCCGAGGGGCTCGAGGATCCGCGACTTCAGGACGTCCTGGTAGGTCGTGCCGGCGACGCGGCCGACCAGGAAGCCCAGGACATCCGTGGCGTGGCTGTAGTGAAAGCGCTCGCCAGGGGCGTAGGTCAGGGGCAGCCCGGCCAGCCGCTCCAGCCACATGTCCGGCCCGTGCGGGTTGCCCAGGGGTGGGCCCAGCACGTCCTGATAGGCGTGAGCGATGGGCCCCACCGAAGTGAAGCCGTAGGCCAGGCCCGAGCGGTGGGTCAGAAGATCCTCCACCGTGATGTCGCGGGGAGCGTCGACCACCTCGTCCAGCGGCCCGGTGGCCGACTTCAGCACCTTCATGCCCGAGAATTCCGGCGCCCACTTGGTGATCGGGTCGTCCAGCTTCAGCCGGCCCTCCTCAATCAGCATGAGGGCCAGGACCGAGGTCAGGGGCTTGGTCATGGAGGCGATGCGGAACATCGTGTCCCGGGTCATGGGCTTGTCGGCGGCGATGTCGCGC
>CAIWHQ010000086.1 GCA_903912465.1 uncultured Alphaproteobacteria bacterium
GGGGCGGCTTCGGTCATGGTCTCAGGCCTCGTTGGAGGAAACCTCGCCGGTGGCGGCGAGGCGGTAGGTCGCGGCGGAGCGGGGCTTGTTCACATAGGGCGGTTGGCGGACGGCGTAGAGGCGCTCCTTGGCGATGCGGGTGATGCAGACCCGGTCGCCCTGGTTGCCTCCCAGGACGTGATAGCATCGGGAATCCTCGCCGATGTACAGGCCTACGTGACCGCCGCCCTGGCGCATGAAGACCAGGACGTCGCCCAGTTCGGGCTGGCCACCCTCGATGCCGAACCGGGCCCAGCTGAGGGCCCAGAGGGGGCCCGGCGGCGGCTCGCGGCCCGCGACCCGGGCGACATGGGCCATGAAGAGGCCGCACCAGGGAATGGAATCCGCCCGGTAGTCGCTGGCGAGGCCGGTCTCGACGGCCCACCGGAGGATCTGCGGGGTGTTTGCAGCGCCAGAGGTCTCGCGGACCCCGAATTCCGCCAGGGCGGCGGAGATCATCCGCGGCAGGGGCTCCATGCGGCTCAGCCAGGCGTAGGTCTTGGGGAGGGGTGTCATTGCGGGGGCTCTCGGGTGTGGAAGACCCCCGGGAGTGTCGGTGCGATCTGTTAGATCGCAAGTTTTTGATGCGGGTTCTCGCCGAAGCGCAACGGGGGCAAGAGGTTACAACCCCCAGCGCGCGCGGGATCGTGAGAGTGCTCGATTACCGAAAATGCAGGTTCTTGGCCCCTGGAGTCGTCGGGAGCTGACTGTCCCAACCTCTACAGCTGGTGGGGCAGGGACGACACTTCAGCCAGTACTGCGGCGACCGCGGATGCCGGACTCCCTGACGCCGTGTCGACGATTAACCGAGGCCGGTCCCACTCCTCATATCGATGCGCGACCACAGCCTCCCATGAAGGTAGCGTATGGCCCGGAATGTCGGCTTCGCGTGTTTCAACACGGCGACGATGCTCAAGGCGGTCCGAGCAGATGATCTCAATCTCAATCAACCGAGCCGATGTCCGGGCGGCGACCTCTCGCCAAGCCAGCCGGCTTTCGAAGACCGGGTTCACGCAATCCACAACAACGCGACGACCGAGCTTGAGGTTGGCTTCTGCTATGGCATTTGCGACGCTATATCCAGCAGGGCCAATATCGATGGTCGGGAACACACCGATAATGGCCTGCTCGATTGTGTCGACGCGCAAGTACATGGCGTCGAGCTCACCTGCGACTGAACGTGAAACAGTGGTCTTGCCGGTCCCAGGTAGCCCTGCAAAAACAATGAGCATTCCGGGTTGCCTCGATCCTGCGCCCGTAGATCGTATACCCGCGTTACAGGGTCTGCCTCGCCCTCATTGACCTGATTTGGTTGGCCTCAGAACACGGGATCCCACGAAATGACGACACTCTTCATGATGATGGGCTTGCCGGGTTCAGGCAAGACGACCCTGGCCCACCGCCTGGAGCGCGAGCGACCCGCTTTGGTTTTGTCTCCCGACGTCTGGATGTCTCGGATCGTCGGCGATGGATATGACTTCAAGCGCCGTGAGGCTGTCACTGAGGTCCAGCTTGAGGTTGCCGAGCGAGTGCTGCGCTTGGGGAGTGATGTGGTCTTGGACTTTGGCTTCTTCCACCGGTCCGATCGGGATGAAGCGCGGGCGCGGGCAAGGGCGGCAGGGGCGCAGGCTCAACTGGTTTTCCTCGACCCGCCGATCCAGGAACTCGTGAGACGGGTCGAGGCGCGGAACGCGGCCTTGCCGCCCGATACCTTCCCAGTTTCCAGGGAACATGTGGAACTTTGCGCGACCTGGCTGGAGCGTCCGCAGGCGGATGAGCTCTTGTGGGACGTGGCAGGATAGCGCGGCATTCGTTGGCTGGGTGGGGTTTCAGGCGATCCAGATTGGCTTCCGTTGAGCCGATCTGGAATACGTATAAGGAATATTATCAGAAATTTGCACATCCCAACTTCAGCTTGCCCAAAACCGCCCTTGAGCCCCC
>CAIWHQ010000087.1 GCA_903912465.1 uncultured Alphaproteobacteria bacterium
CCGATCTTGTCGTTCAGGCCACGCCGCAGGAAGCGTGCGCGTTCAACCGGCACCCCGTAGCTGGCACGGACGAGGTCGACGAGAGCTTCAGGGTCGGGCGATGAATAGGCGGTTCTGAGGACACCTTGCGCCTCGACCTGAACGGGGTCGGGGCGGCCGGGGCGTTCCTGCATTGGAGATGGCATGGCGCGCTCCTTCGAACGGTCAGTGCGATGAGGCCTGCACGTTATGCGGTCCCGGCGTCTCACCTTCCGCCGAATTAGCCTGAAACGGGAAAAGGAAACATGACGGACAGGGTCCTGAGGGGAAGACGAAGCGCATTGGAGCCTCTGGTCCGGAACCCGCAGGACAGAACCTGAGGGCTCCAGGGCCTGGCCGACGGGATCGACCCCCTGGCCGGTCCCCCTGAAGCGCGCGCCCTAGGCCTTCGCCCCGTCAAGCATCTGGGTGAAGCCGGCGGGGGCGTAGGGACCGAAGCAGACCTGCTCCAGCACGCCGATACCCGTCCGGCCTTCATTATCGCGGGTCCGGACGATCTGCTGGGTATGCAGGTGGGAGGGCGCGAGGGGGTCGAGCTGTCGGGGGTCGAAGGACTCGTGGCCGATGGCCAGCTCGCCCTTCCACATGCCCTGACCCCATTCGGGATGGCTGTAGCCCAGGCCCTTCATCTGGAACTTCAGGATAGGCTCCAGGCTGATGGTCCTGACCGATCCATCATGGTCGACAAGGTCCAGCTCGGCATACCGCGCGAGCCGGGTCCCGGGGTGATAGTCGACCCGGTGGCGGGCCGTCGCCATCCGCCGGTCGCGCCCGTCTTCGACCCCGGGGATCTCCGCAAGGCTGGTATAGAGGGGCGCCGTGATGCCCTCGCGCACCAGGGGCCGCCCCTCGGCGTCGTCAAAGAAGATGGCATGTGAGATGTGATCGTCCCAGACCAGGGGCGCCCAGAGGAAGAAGGCGCTCGGCGGCTGGGTGCGGGGTGCCCCGCCGGTTTCCGGCTCGCCCACGTTCCGCACGCCCCAGGAGCGGTCCTTGGTGCCTATGCAGACGTCCTCGTCCACCTGGAATTCGCCCTCGGGCGTCCTGACCCAGCCGCTCCAGCGGCCAAACTGGTCAAAGCGGGTGGCATCCATAACCCGGCGCGCGCCCGACCAGAGGGTCTGGCGGGCTTCCTGAATGCTTGCAGTCCGGGCTGAGAAGACCAGATCGCAGGAGAGGCCACTCTCATTCTCCTCCAGCACCACGCGGGTGCGGCGCATGGGCTCAAGCACCTCCAGTCGGAAGGGACCGACCTGCATTTCGGTGCGCTCGGTCGGTGCCCGCCGGGAGCCGTAGAAGCAGAACTGTCGCCCGTCCGGACGGACCACGCTGAAGGCGCCGTCGAGGATGCCCCGGAAGGGGTAGACCGCCATGCCGACCCCGAAATAGTAGGACCCGTCCTTCGCATAGCCGTTGAACCAGGTCCGGTCGTAGACGTTCCGGTCGCTCGTCGCTGGATGGGCGATGGGTTCAGGCGTCTGGTGGATCGGGAAATCGTCAAGCCGGTTCAGCATGGAGGACCTCAGGTGCGAAACGTCAGGCAGCCAACATAAACCCTTCCGCTGTCAAGAACGGAACCCCCTGAGGCGTCCGCAGGCACGTCATCCGGCGGGTCGAGCAAGCCCCGGTATCCGCGCCGTCAGGACCGCCCGACGGCCAAACACCCAGCGGTTCACGGACAGGGCGAAGACCACGCAGGCGACCAGGGTCACCAGCATCAGGTGGATGTAGTGGATCGGTGTCCAGACGAAGGTGAAGCCGGCGTAGAGCAGAACCCCGAAGACCACAGCACCCATGACGGCCCGGGCCTCGACGTTGCGGAACATCAGGCCGACGATGAAGGCCGAGAGGATCGGCATGGACAGGAGTCCATTAAGCTGCTGGACCAGGTTGATGATCGAGACCGCGCCCATGTAGACGGGCACGAGGAGGATCGAGACGACCATGAAGCCCAGGGAAATCCGGGTATTCAGCCGCCCCACGTCCGGCTTCGGGGCGATAAACTTCTCGTGCAGGTCGCACACATAGAGGGTCACCGAAGAGTTCAGGACCGAGGTGTAGCTGGTCAGGAGGGCAGCCGCCATGAAGGCGGCAAAGGCGCCGGACAGCCAGCTGGGCATGACCATGGCAACCACCTTGCCGTAGGTCGCGTCACCTGCCACCCCGAACAGCTTGTAGGCGGCCACGCCTGGCACGACGACGATGGCGGGAATGAAGATCAGGCGGATCGCGGCGGCCGCCAACACGCCCTTCTGTCCCTCCCGCAGGCTTGGAGCGGCCATGGCCCTCTGGGTGATGGTCTGGTTGGTGCTCCAGTAGAACATCTGGATGAAGATCATCCCGGTCAGGAGGGTCGGCCAGGGAATGGGACTGTCCGGGCCGCCGATCATGCTCAGGCGCTCAGGCGGAATGCCCGAAAGATCGAAGTTGATGGCCTTCAGCGACAGAAAAACCACCAGGGCCGCCATCCCCAGCACCCCGACCCCCGCCAAGGTGTCGTAGACGGCCACGGCCCTGAGCCCACCGCCGATCGCATAGGCGGAACCCAGGATCGCCATGGCTGCAGCGATGGCCAACAGGGGCACATCGAGCCCGAACATGGTCTTCAGGAAGAGTGAGCCGGTGTAGAGCATGATCGGCAGGTAGATGAAGACGTTGCCCAGCAGGAACAGCACCGAGATCATCGCCCGGAGGTGTACCGACCCGTACTTCCGCTCGAGCAGCTCCGTCGTGGTGGTGCAGTTGTTCCGGTAATAGATGGGCAGGAAGACCCAGCAGAGCATCAAGAGGCCGGCGATGGCCGAGAGCTCCCACCAGGCCAGCAGCAACATCTGATTGCCGTTCATGCCCACCAGCTGGTCGGTGGACAGGTTGGTCAGGGTGATCGAGCCGGCGATGAAGGGCCAGCTCAGGTTGCCGCCCGCCAGGAAGTATTCCTGGTTGGAATTGGTCGAGCGGCCGCCCATGCGAGAGACCTGCCAGCCTGTCAGGATCGCCATCAGGGCGGTGAGACCGCCAAAGACGGCCCATTGAATCAGGTCCTGCTGCACGTTTCCCCCGGATTGTGCGGAATGTCGCCGCGGCCGCGCCCTGGCGGCGGCGGACCTGGATCAGGCCAGGCCCAGGGCCCGCTTCATGGCCTTGAGGTTGCCCCGGCAGAACTTCCCCATGGCCTCGGTCGCGGCCTCAAGCTGGGAAGGGTCTTTCGGCTGGAACTTCACCCGAAGGACGATGGCGCAGGCGTCACCGGCCCCGGGTTCCACGGACACGGTGGAGAAGTAGGCGTCCATGTCCGGCCGGTCGAGGGTGTAGGTGTAATGATAGGGTCCGCCATCGGTCATGAGTTCCGAGACCGTCCGGCCGCCTGGCATGGTCAGGGTACGCACCTTGCCCTCAGGCGTCACCTCAGTGCTCTCGGCCTCCACCAGGGTCGCCCACTTCCGGATTCCGGAGAAATCGCCGATCACCGCCCAGGCGGCGTCAGCGGCGAGTGGAATGTCCTCGCGGACGGTCATTTCCTGCATGGTGGCCTCCCCCTGTTTCGCCGGACTGCAGCACATCCGGCTGCGAACCGGAAGCGCGGAAAGCATGGAGCCGGTAAAGGCGGGCGCCTGGGGCACCTGGCGAACCCGTCCTACTCGGTAACGTTGTGCCAGGACTCGGCGATGCCGAAGCCCTCCTGGCCCTCCATCGTGAACCGGGCCAGGCCCTCGTTGACGAAAGTGGCACCCCCCGGGAAGGGGATCTTGGTCGGGCACATATTGATCACCTGGCCCTCGATGCGGAGTTCGCGCCCCCGGCCCGTGCGGGCGACCATCGACACCGTCTCATGGAGGATGGAGCCTGGCCGGAAGGTGGTCTCGACGCGGACGGCCTCCAGGGTGTCCATGCCCTCCCCGTCCTGGATCCAGCCCGAGCCCAGCATGGCACCATCCGCCCGGCGGAAGCAGGAGCCGCCAAGGGACGTCCCCGCCCCGAAGTTCATGGAGAACCAGAAGACGAAGGGATTGGGCACAGCCGGTGTCGAGAGAACCGGCCCGGCAGAGGCGGCTCCCGACGTTCCGGTGGACGATCCGCTCCAGTTGCGCGGGCCCCAGGACTTGTCCCGCACCCCGAAGCCGTCGAAGGCGATCTCCTCGCCGCCGATGGTGAGGCGTCCGGTGGCGCGCAGGCTCTGTTCGAAGTGGCCGTGGGCACCCCGGGCGGCGAAGTGCGGCTCGGTCAGGGCCTCGACATCCACCTGCATGGAGAGGTGGGCGGGAGTGTGCCAGCCCTCGGGGCGGAGCTTGGCCCGGGTCATCAGTATGGCCCCGTCGGGAATGTCCTGGGCCGGGCCCTCATAGCGGACGGTCCAGCGCCGGAAGGGATCCTCGCAGGCCAGGGCCAGGTTCCCGACCTTCAGGTCGCCGTCATAGGCGGCAAGGTCCTTGCCGATGTCCCGCCGGCCATAGGTGAAGGCCACCCGGCTGCCGCCCAGGTAGACCGCGTGCAGGGCGTCGGCCCATCCGTTCCCGGGGCGAAAGCCCATGCGGGTGAACATCCCCACGCCGGTCTTCGGGTCGACGAAGTTGAAATAGTAGCTCTCGCTCCAGGCCCGGTCCTCGCCGGTCGGATGCATGTCCTCGTCCGTGCCTGTGACGGTGGTCATTCCGGAGCCTCTCATTGAAACTGCTCCCATCGCGGGGTGCGCCAACCCCTGCGGGTATACATGGACGCCCGAGGGCCTGCACCTCGGGAACCGGGGGTTGCCCGGGCCAGCATCCCGGCTTTCTTCCCGCCGGCAACGTCGTCATGATGCAGAGGGGGCGACACTCCCCGATCTGAACCTTGCGAAACCGAATCCGCAGGAAGGGTGACAAGAGGACCCATGACCCAACTTCCCAGTCCGCCCCGTTTGCGCGCCCTGTATCCCGGCGGCCCAGAAGTCTCTTCGGTGGCGTGGGGCATGTGGCGGTTCGCCGGCAGTGATGTGGCATCTGCAGAGGCCCGCATCCAGGCCGCCCTGGACGCCGGAGTCACGCTCTTTGATACCGCGGACATCTACGGCCCCGACAACGGCGAGCCCTTCGGCGCGGCTGAGGCCCTGCTCGGCCGCGTGCTCGCCGGGAATCCGGGCCTCAAGTCGCGCATGGTGATCGCCACCAAGGGCGGCATCTCCATGGGCGTGCCCTACGACTCGAGCGCCAGCTACCTGACCTCAGCCATTGACGCCTCGCTGGCCCGCATAGGGCTCGATCATGTGCCGCTTTGGCAAATCCACCGACTGGACGTCCTGACCCACCCGGCCGAGATCGGCGAGGCGCTGCTGGCGGCGCACCGGGCCGGCAAGATCGGTGCCGTGGGCGTCTCCAACACCACGCCCTGGCAGGTCGAGGCGCTGGCAGCACACCTGCCCTTGCCCCTCGTTTCCGCCCAGCCCGAATTCTCCCCGCTGGCGGTCGCCGCCCTGAGCGACGGAGTGCTTGACCAGGCGATCGCCCGGGGCATGGCCGTGCTGGCCTGGTCGCCCCTCGGCGGCGGCAGGCTCGCCAACCCAGCCGACGCCCGCATGCGCGCCGTCGCCAGCGCCCTGGACGCCAAGGCCGAGGCAGCGGGCGTCAGCCGGGCCGCCGCCGCCTACAGCTGGATAATGGCGCATCCGGCGCGGCCCATCCCCATCGTCGGGACCCAGTCGACCGCCCGGATCGCCGAAATCCCGCAGGCCTACATTCCCCGATGGACCCGCGCGGAATGGTACGAGGTCCTTGTCGCCAGCCTTGGAACCCCTCTGCCATGAGCCGTCCCCCTTGCGAGGTCTCGTGGTTCTCGGCGCTCTGCGACGATGACTACGAGTTCCTCGGCGTGCCCGACCCCATGCTGAAGTCGAGCTGGGAGCACTGCCGCGACATCGTGCTGCAGGCCGAGGCGGGGGGTTTCGACAACATCCTGCTGCCGTCCGGCTATGAGCTCGGGATCGATTCCACCGCCTTCGCCGCCGCGATCGCACCGCACCTGAAGCGCATGCGCCTCCTGGTGGCCGTGCGGATCGGCGAGATGTGGCCGCCCCAACTCGCCCGCCAGATCGCCACCCTTGACCGCCTTCTGGAGGGCCGCCTGACCGTCAACATCATCTCGTCGGACATGCCTGGCGAGCAGATGCCGTCGGGCCCGCGCTATGGCCGGACGGTCGAGGCGATGCACATCCTGAAGACCCTGCTGGACGGGCAGGCGCTGGACCATGACGGAGCGCACTGGAAGCTGAAGCTGGATCCCCCGAGGATCACTACGGTCTCGGGCCGGGCGCCGCTGTTCTACTTCGGCGGCCTTTCAGAGGACGCGCGCGAGGCCGCCGCCCGGGGCTGCGACGTCTTCCTGATGTGGCCCGACCGCAGGGAGGTCGTGACCGGGATCATCGCGGACATGACCGACCGGGCGGCGAAGTACGGCCGCACCCTCAAGTTCGGCTACCGCGCTCATGTGATCGTCCGCCCCACCGAGGCCGAGGCCCGGGTCGCCGCCGACAGGCTTCTGTCAAGGCTGGACGCCGAACAGGGTGCCGCGATCCGCGCTAAGTCGCTGGACTCCAATTCGGTCGGCGTGGCCGCCCAGGCGGCCCTGCGCGAGAGCTCCGGCGAGGACGGCTATGCGGAACCGCACCTGTGGACCGGCATCGGCCGCGCCCGCTCAGGCTGTGGCGCCGCGATCGTCGGCGATCCGGACCAGGTCCTGGCCAAGCTCAACGACTACCGCGACATGGGGATCGAGGCCTTCATCCTCTCGGGCTATACGCATGCGACCGAAGCTGACCTCTTCGCGCGCTACGTCCTTCCCAAGCTGGAACATGGCCCCCTGGGGCTGGGCTGAGACGCAAGGATTCCGCATCCCTGGCGTCACGTTCCTTTTCGACTTGTCACACCTCATTGGCTCGGGAAGAGTTACACAAGACTGTCACATGACCCGGGGAGGTTGGATTGGCGGAGACCGTTCGCTACGGCCTCGTCGGCACCGGGATGATGGGCGTCGAGCACATCCGGAACCTGGCGATCACGCCAGGTGCCGTCGTTACTGCCATCGCCGATCCCCACGAAGCCTCCCTGCGCCAGGCGCGCGGGGCCCTCGGCGACCGGACTTCGGCGGTGACGGCCTTTACCGACAGCGCCGCCCTGGCCCGCAGTGGGCTCGTGGATGCGGTGATCGTCTCGACCCCCAACTTCACCCATCGAACGGTGCTGGAACCCCTGTTCGACGCGGGCCTGCCCATCCTCTGCGAGAAGCCGCTGGCGACGACGCTGGAAGACGCCCGGTGGGTGGTCGAACGTGCATCCGCGGCCGATACGCCCTTCTGGACGGCAATGGAGTACCGCTACATGCCGCCGGTGGTCGCCTTCGTGGAGGCGGTGCACGCCGGGCGCATCGGCGACCTGCGGATGCTGTCGATCCGCGAGCATCGCTTCCCCTTCCTGCGAAAAGTCGGCGACTGGAACCGCTTCTCGGAAAACACGGGCGGCACCATGGTCGAAAAGTGCTGTCATTTCTTTGACTTGATGCGTCTCATCACCCGGTCGGAAGCCGTGCGGGTCTATTGCTCGGGGGCCATGGACGTGAACCATCTGGACGAACGATACGAGGGACGGTGCCCCGACATCATCGACAACAGCTACACTGTCGTGGACTTCGCGAACGGCGCCCGAGCCATGCTGGACCTGTGCATGTTCGCCGACGGCGTCGCCAACCAGGAAGAGATCACCGCCGCAGGGGATGCGGGACGCATCGACGTCTTCATCCCGTCCGGCGAACTGGTCCATTCACCGCGGGTCGGGTTCCGGAATCCCAAGCGGGTCGAAAGTTGGGTTGTCGAGGTGGATGAGGCGGCGCTGAGGGCCGGCAGCCACCACGGATCGACCTTCTACGAGCACCAACGTTTCAACGCCGCCGTGAGGGGCGCAGGACCGGTGGAGGTGACCGCCCACGACGGTCTCATGGCTGTTGCCATCGGGACGGCGGCCGAGCTGAGCGCGCGCGAGAAGCGCGTCGTCCAGATGGCCGAACTGGGCTTTTAGGGCGTAAAGCCAGTCCCAGGTGCGGGGTCAGGCTCGGGAGGACACGCAATGCCACCTTGGTTTCGGGGGAATCGCCAGGCGGCGATCATGGTCTTCCTGGTGGCCGCCGGTTTCCTGAACAGTGCGGACCGGCAGTTGATCTCCCTGATGAAGCCGCTGCTACAGGCCGATCTGGGGTGGTCTGACTATACCTACGGGCAGATGGCGTCGGTATTCCAGATGGCGGCGGCCTTCGGGCTGATCGGGGCCGGCTGGTTTGTGGACCGGGTCGGTCTTCGGACGGCGTTTCCCATCGGGGTCGGGACCTGGAGCCTGGCGGCCATGGCGCATGGGGTGGTCCATACGGTGGGCCAGTTCACCGGCGTCCGCATCTGGCTGGGGGCGACCGAGGCCATCGGGACGCCGGCGACGATCAAGGCCATCGCCACCTTCTTTCCTGCGTCCGGGCGGGCCCTGGCCCTCGGGGCGATGAATGTCTACGGCAGCATCGGCGCCATGCTCATTCCGATCCTGGTCCCCATCCTGGCCCTGGCCTTTGGGTGGCGCGTCACCTTCCTGATCGCTGGTGGATTGGGCTCGATCTGGGTCGTGGGATGGATGCTGTGTTCGCGTTGGATCATGGAGCCCGTGACTGCCGAGGCTGAGACTCCTGCAGCAGAGACCCGCGTCAGCGTCCGCGCCGTCCTGGCGGACCGCGCCACCTGGGCCGTTGCGGGCGGGAAGGTCTTCTCGGATCAGATGTACTGGTTCCTGGTGTTCTGGATGCCAGACCTGCTTCGCCGCGAGTTCGGCCTCGGCCTGAGCGAAGTTGGTATGCCCCTGGCCGTGATCGCGGGCATGACGGCACTCGGCGGGCTGGCGGGCGGCCTCGCCTCGAGCCGTCTCCTCGCCCGGGGAATGGTGCCCACGAAGGCGCGGCGGCTGACCATGCTGGTGTGCGCTCTCTTCGCGCTCGCCCTGCCCGCCGTCCTGCATACGTCGAGCGTCTGGATCGCTGTGTCGCTCCTGTGCCTCGTCATGGCCGCGCACCAGGGCTTCTCGGTCAACCTCTTCGCGCTCACGGCGGACATCACGCCCCTGCCCCGCGTGGCAACGACGATTGGGGTTGCGGCCTTCTTCGGAAATCTCGGCGGCATGTTCGTGCTGCAGGCCTCCGGATGGATGCTGCAGAACAACTACGGATACGGGCCTCTCCTGGCCTTCCTGGCGGTGTCCTACCTGTTGGCGCTCGCCTGGATCCAGGCCTGGCTGCCCCGAGTGCGGACCGGCAGCTGACGCCACGGGTGCTGGCGCCCTGACCTGCGGGTGGCTAGGCTCCCGACAACAGGAGGGACCCGTGATGAACAGGCTCTGGAGTGCAGCTTTCGCCTTCGTCCTTGCGATTGGCGGGGGTTCAGGCGCCCTGGCGCAGGTTCCGGCTCCGCCGCCCGCCGACCCCGGCCCTCCGCTCAGCGGCTACCCGCGCAAAGCCCTTGGTGCACCGACGCCCGCGGAACTCAAGACGGCCACCTATGTCCGCGATGTCATCTACGGCCACCGCGACGGCATGGCGCTGACCTACGACGTCTTCAAGCCGGTGAAGAAAGCCAATGGCGCCCTGGTCGTAAACATGGTGTCCGCCGGCTGGAGATCGCAGTGGGCACCGCCCGAAGAGCGCCAGGCCCGCTACCAGGCGCTGATCGACAAGGGCTTCACTGTGGTCGCCCTGTACCACGCCTCGGCACCGCGCTTTGCGGTTCCCGACGCGGTCTCGGACGTCCGGCTTGGGATGCGCCACATCAAGCTGCACGCTGCAGATTACGGCGCCGATCCCGCTCGGATCGGCGTCTGGGGCGCGAGCGCCGGGGGCCATCTGGCCCTTGTCGCCGGCATGATGGCCGATGACGGAGACCCCGCGGCGGCCAACCCGCTGGAACGCCAGGGCAATCGCATTGCAGCGGTCGTCGCCTACTTCCCGCCCACGGACCTCGTCACCCTGCTGCAGGGCCGTCCCAAGTTCGACGCCATCAACTTCGACGAACAGCTCCGGTCCTCGGTCTCGCCCCTCTTCAGCGTCGATGCGCGCGATCCGCCGACCCTGATGCTGCACGGTGATGCCGACCGGGGCGTGCCCCCGGCACAGTCCGAGGCCATGAAATCCGCGCTCGACAAGGTCGGGGTCGAGAACAGGCTGACGATGTTCGCCGGCGCCGACCACGACTTCTACGTCAAGGGCGACCCGGTGAAGACCGACGCCTACGCCACCGAGGCCATGAACGCGATGGTCGCCTGGTTCGAGACCCACCTCAGGCGGTAGGTCGGCGGCGGCGCGTTACGCCACTGAGGCCATGATCGCCTCGTACGGCGCGATCCTGTTTTCCACGAGGCCGCACCAGGCGGCGATGACCGCATCCGATCCGCGCTCGTGACGGATACCCAGCTTGCCCTTCAGTTCCAGGGCCATGCGCGCGGACTCCGCCTGGGCCCGGCGCATGATCTCGCCTGGGCCCCAGTCGACGTCGCGCTTGGCGAACTGGGCCGGCGCAAAGAAGAAGGCGTGGGGCGTGGCTGAAGTCTCGGGCCGATAGCGGCCTGCGCCCCAATGGGTGGCACCAACGGCGCAGCTGAGCTTGAGCTGGTCGCCGAAATGCGCGTGGAGGGCGCTGACGATCTCACCCGCGCCGGACATGTCGACAAAGGCGGTCGGGACCGAGGGATCCAGGGCGCCGATGGCGTCGTAGGTGACGACCTCATCGCAGGTCCCCAGGCCCGTGACGAAGCCGACATTGCCCGGCGAAGTCAGGCC
>CAIWHQ010000088.1 GCA_903912465.1 uncultured Alphaproteobacteria bacterium
ACGACGGGACCTCTCTGCAGGTTTCCGCGGCCTCCGCCTCCTGTTCCTCTGCCTGTTCCTCGGGGTCGGCGCCCTGGCGGCCATCGGAAGTCTGACGGCGGCCATTACCGGCGAACTGACCCGGAAGGGACGCGAACTCCTCGGCGGCGACCTGGAGGTCGCCCTCACACAGAGGTACGCCGAGGGGACCGAGAAGGCCAAGATGGCGCAGTTGGGCAGGGTCAGCGAAACCGTCCGGCTGAGGGCGATGGCCAGCGGCGGCAGCGGGCCACCCATGCTCTCCGAACTCAAGGGCGTAGACAGCAGCTATCCCCTCTATGGCCGCCTGACCGTTGCCACCCCTTCAGGTCCGGTCGCGACGGGTCGTCCGGGATCCGGGGAGGTGCTGATCGAGCGCGGACTTGCCGAGCGGCTGGGCGTCGGGGTCGGCGACAGCCTGGCCTTCGGCAAGGCGCGGTTCCGCATCTCCGGCGTTCTCGCCTCGGAGCCCGACCGGGTCGGCGAAGGTTTCAGCCTCGGTCCTGCCGCCCTGATCCGGATGGAGGACATGGCCTCAACGGGCCTGATCCAGCCGGGTAGTCTCTTCCAGGCCAAGTACCGGATCCGGCTGGAGCCCAACGACCTCCGCCGACCGGAAAAGCTGGCGGCGGAGCTCAAGCTCGCCCATGGGGAGGCTGGCTGGCAGGTTCGCGACCATGGCCGTGCCGCGCCGGGCGCCAGCCGCTTCTTCGAGCGAATGGGGCAGTTCCTGGGCCTGATCGGCCTGGCCGCCCTGGTGATCGCGGGCATAGGCGTGAGCAACGGGGTTGCGGGCTATCTTGCCGCCCGGCGGGGTGCCATCGCCACGCTCAAGGTGCTTGGGGCCTCCAACCGCGACGTCTCGGTCCTCTATCTCCTGCAGGTCGCCGTGGTCGCGGCTTGCGCGATCGCAACCGGCCTCGCAGCCGGGGCGGCCCTGGCGCCCGCCCTCCTGGCCCTGCTCGGCGACCGCCTGCCCGTGAAACCGGAATTCGTCCTCCATCCCTGGCCACTGGTCCTCGCCGCTGCCCAGGGACTGCTGATCGCCTTCATCTTCACCTGGCCACCCCTGGCCCGCGCCGGACGAACCCCGCCCGCCGCCATCTGGCGGACTCATCTTGAGCCCGCCGCCCGGATGTCCCGGAGGGACGCCGCCATTGTCGGGACCGCCGCGGCGGCCTCGATCGCCCTGGCCTTGGCGACCTCGGACAGGCCACTCTTCTCCGCTGGGGTGCTGGCGGCGACGGGTGGCGTCCTCCTCCTGCTCCTGCTGGTGGGACTTGGCGTCAGGACCCTGGCCCGCCGGCTTCCCCGCCCGGCATCGCCCCTGCTGAGACTGGCGGTGTCCAACCTCCACCGGCCGGGCGCGCAGACTCCCGCCCTGGTGATCGCCATCGGCCTCTCCCTGACCCTCTTCGTCCTGATCGCGGCCATCCAGACCAGTCTGGATGCGGAAATCGCCCGGTCGGTTCCGCAGCGGGCGCCCGCACAGTTCGTCCTGGACGTACCGTCTACGGGCGAAGCCGCCTTCCGCGAGGCGATGCAACGGGCGGCACCGGAAGCCGAAGTCGACCTCGTCCCGGCCCTGCGCGGGACGATCACGGCCTATGGCGGCCAGCGGGTCAGGGACATGAAGACCCTCCCCCGGGAGGCCTGGGTCCTGC
Source organism: uncultured Alphaproteobacteria bacterium (assembly GCA_903912465.1). Taxonomy (GTDB): domain Bacteria; phylum Pseudomonadota; class Alphaproteobacteria; order Caulobacterales; family Caulobacteraceae; genus Phenylobacterium. The sequence continues at coordinate 1,683 of CAIWHQ010000088.1, forward strand.
GCGGCGAAAGGGGCGTGACCTACGCCGGGACCCTGCCGGAGGGCAGTCGCCTCACGGCGGGCGCCTGGTGGCCGGCGGACTACCAGGGACCGCCCCTTGTCTCTCTCGATGAGCGGGTGGCGGAAGCCCTGTCCCTGCAGGTGGGCGATACCCTGACGGTCAGCGTCCTCGGACGGGAGATCCCCGCACGCATCGCCTCCCTGCGGAAGATCGACTGGGAGACCCTGGGCTTCAACTACATGATGGTCTTCCCGCCGAGCACGCTTGCCCAGGCGCCCCACACCCTGGCGGGATCGGTCAGCCTTCCGCCGGACAAGGAGACAGCTTCGGCACGGGCCATCCTCGCCGCCTTTCCCGGCGCGTCGGTGATCTCTGTCCGCGAAGTGATCGGCCAGGCGCGCGTCCTTCTCGACCAGATGGCCCTGGCGGTTACCGCAGCTGCCTCAGTGACCCTGCTGGCCGGCATGGCGGTGCTGACGGGGGCTGTTGCCGCCGCGCGCCAGGCCCGGACCTACGACGCCGTCATCCTCAAGACCCTGGGCGCAACCCGGGGACAGCTGCTGGCCGTGCAGGCCCTCGAGTTCGGGCTTCTCGGCCTGCTCCTGGGCGGGGTCGCCCTGGCGGCAGGCCTGGCGGGCGCCTGGTGGATCATCGTCCAGGTCTTCGAGTTCACCTGGGCACCGGACTGGGGCCGTGTCCTGGGATCGGTCGCAGTGGGCCTCGCGGTGACCCTGACCTTGAGCCTTGCCGGCGCCCTGCCCATCCTCTCCGCCCGGCCGGCGAGTGCGCTCCGCTCCGTCTAGGCAGCAGACAGGAGGCGGAAACCTGGGCGACTTCTATGGCGCGGACCTCGCCGCCATCCTTGCCGACGGCTTCGGCGGCCATGGCGCTGCGGCGGCGGGCGTGGTTGCGCAGGCCCTCGGTGACAGTCTTGCAGGTGCCCGGGTCTGGGGCCTTGATCTCTCCGCCTGAAGGCCTGCCGGTCTATCGCGCCCTTCGAAACTGATCCTGCGTTGAGACCGGGACGTCAGGCCAGGGCCGGAACCGGGCACGACGCTTGACGCGAAGGCACTTTTCGCCGCCACTGCCCATACCGCCTGTTCAAAAGGTGGGCTGGGAGAAAATCCAATGCCCGTCGAC
>CAIWHQ010000089.1 GCA_903912465.1 uncultured Alphaproteobacteria bacterium
CCCGAATCCGACCACCGGTTTGCCGCCCTGGCGGTCTTCATCCTGGGAAGAGTCTCGACGCCTTCCGCTGGGCTCCTGCCGACTGTTCCGCGCCGGAGTTTCGGCAGGTTCGGCAGTCCTTGGCGCGCGTGGCGCTGCGTCAGCTGACGTCCGTCCTTCCGACCGGGCCGAACGGGACCTGCGGGGATGGGTTTCCCGTTCGGTGCTGGCCTCGGGCGCCGCTTGTGCGGCCTCTGGCTGAGCCGGCTCCGCAGGGCTGGCCTCGTGCCCTTCAATCGCCTGCGGTTCAGTACGCTCCCTTTTGGGGGGACGGCCTTCCCCGTCGCGCCCTCGTCCCCGTTCGCGGTCACGGTCACGATCACGTCCGCGGGCCGCGCCACGGCCACCCTTGCGGTCGTCGCGGGGCGTATCCTTGATGGCCGAAAAATCGACCCCCTCCAGCACGACCTCTTCAGGTTCCTTGCCAATGAGCTTCAGGACCTTGTCGATGTTCTTGGCGTCGGCCGGGGTCACGATCATGAAGGCCCGACCGAACTTGCCCGCCCGTCCCGTTCGTCCGATCCGGTGCACGTAGTCTTCGGCGTGGTGGGGAACATCATAGTTGAAGACGTGGCTGACATCAGGGATGTCCAGGCCCCGGGCGGCGACGTCAGACGCGCACAGGAGCTTCAGGTCGCCGTTTCGGAAGGCGTCCAGGGTCCGCATCCGGGTCTGCTGGTCGAGATCGCCGTGGATGGCGGCGGCGTCGAGGCCGTGCGTGCGCAGGGACTTGGCGACGATGTCCACTTCGGACTTCCGGTTGCAGAAGACGATCCCGTTCTTGATCCCCTCGTTCTCGATCAGCATCCGCAGAGCGGTACGCTTGGCCTTGGGGTCCGAGGTCGGAAGACGGACAATGTGCTGGGCGATGGTCTCGGCGGTGGTGGCGGGTTTGGCCACCTCGATGCGGACCGGATCGTTGAGGAACTGCTTGGTCAGCCGCGTGATCTCGGGCGGCATGGTCGCAGAGAAGAACAGGATCTGCTTCTTGGGCGGGGTCAGCTTGAAGATCCGCTCGATGTCGGGAATGAAGCCCATGTCGAGCATGCGATCCGCTTCGTCGACCACGAGGATCTGCACTCCGGTCAGGAGCAGCTTGCCCCGTTCGAAGTGGTCCAGCAGCCGACCTGGGGTCGCGATCAGGACGTCGACGCCGCGATCGAGCTTGAGTTCCTGGTCATTGAAGGAGACCCCGCCGATCAGCAGGGCCCAGGACAGCTTCCGGGCCTGACCTGCGGAGTAGCGCTCGAAGGAGGCTGAAACCTGGTCGGCGAGTTCCCGGGTCGGGGCGATCACCAGGGCTCGCGGCATGCGGGCGCGGCTGCGGCCAGTCGCGAGGCGCTCAATCATCGGCAGGGTGAAGGCGGCGGTCTTCCCGGTGCCCGTCTGGGCGATGCCGAGGACATCCTTCCCCGTGAGTGCAACGGGGATGGCTTCGGCCTGGATCGGGGTGGCAGTCGTGTAGCCGGTATTGAAGACGGCCTGCAGGATTTCGGGCGATAAGCCCAGTTCAGAGAATTCGGTCATTCGTTGCCTAAAGGGCGACGGGCCCGTCCCGCGGGGCGGGGGCGCGCGCGGCGCAGCAGCGCGAACGTTATTCGTCGCGCGGGCGGAACATAAGGGCTGGGGCCCCCAAGTCAACGCGCAAGCGCAATCCGACTAGACGTCAAGGTCCGCCGTGGCGAACTCGGCGTTCTCCTGAATGAACCGGAACCTCAGTTCAGGTTTGCGGCCCATCAAGGCCTCAACGAGGTCCGCGACCTGTTCCTCGGACCGGGGCAGGGTCACCCGGGCAAGTGTCCGGCTCGCCGGATCCATGGTTGTCTCGCGGAGCTGGGCCGGCATCATCTCTCCCAGGCCCTTGAAGCGTCCGACTTCAGGCTTCTTGCCCTTGAACTCCCCGGCCAGGAGGGCCACGCGGTGCGCGTCGTCCCGGGCATAGATCGTCTTGCCGCCATGGCTGATGCGAAAGAGGGGTGGCAGGGCCAGGTAGAGCCGGCCAGCGCGAATGAGCTGTGGCATGGTCCTGTAGAAGAAGGTGATCAGCAGGCTGGCGATGTGGGCGCCGTCCACGTCAGCGTCGGTCATGATGACCACCCGCTCATACCGAAGGTCTTCCTCGCGGAATCGGGCTCCGCCCTGGACGCCCAGGGCCAGCATGAGGTCCGACAGCTCCTTGTTCTGGCCCAGCTTGTCCGGGGTGGCGGAGGCGACGTTCAGGATCTTGCCGCGGAGAGGTAGGATGGCCTGGGTGCGGCGATTCCGGGCCTGCTTGGCAGACCCTCCCGCGCTGTCCCCCTCGACGATGAAAATCTCTGAGCCATCGGCCGCCTGGGCGGAACAGTCCGCCAGCTTTCCGGGTAACCGCAGCTTACGGGTCGCCGAAGCTCGCGAGACCTCCTTGTCCCGGCGACGCTTCAGCCTGTCCTCGGCGCGCTGGATGACGAAGTCGAGGAGGGCGCGGGCCGAGCGCGGCTGGGCTGCAAGCCAGTGATCGAAGGGGTCCCGAAGGGCGGTTTCAACCAGTTTCTGGGCCTCGGCAGAGGACAGCCGCTCCTTGGTCTGGCCCTGGAACTCGGGATTGGCGATGAAGACGCTGACCAGGCCGCCAGCCTGGGCAACAACATCCTCGGCGGTGAGAAGGCTCGCGCGCTTTTCCCCCACGAGCTCGGCATAGGCCTTGAGACCGCGGGTCAGGGCGGCGCGGAAGCCGGCCTCGTGTGTTCCGCCTTCGGGTGTGGGCACGGTGTTGCAATAGGACTGCAGGAAGCCGTCCGCCTCGCCGAAGCCCGCACCGGTCCAGGCCACTGCCCATTCCACCTTGCCGGGGTCGCCCTTGCGCTCGAAGCGCCCGGTGAAGGGTTCCGGGGTCACGGTCTCCAGGTCGCGGACCCGCTCAGCCAGGAAGTCTGCGAGGCCGTTGGGGAAGCGCAGCACCGCCTCGGCCGGGGTCTGGTCCTGTATCCGCGAAGGGTCACAGGACCAGCGGATCTCGACCCCACCATAGAGGTAGGCCTTGGAGCGGGCCATGCGATAGAGCCGGGCTGGCCGGAAGCCGACGCCGTCGCCGAAGATCAGGCTGTCCGGCCGGAAGGCGATGATGGTTCCATGCTTGCGCGTCGCGCCCAGCTTCTCCAGCCCGCTCACGGGCTTTCCCCGGCTGAAGACCTGCCGCCACTCGAAACCGTCCTTGAAGGCGGTGACCTCCAGGTGCTCCGACAGGGCGTTGACTACCGAGACGCCCACGCCGTGCAGTCCGCCGGAGGTTTCATAGGCCTTGCCCGAGAACTTTCCGCCGGAGTGCAGGATGGTCATGATGACCTCGAGGGCCGACAAACCCGGATGCCGGGGATGGGGGTCCACCGGTATGCCGCGCCCGTCATCACGGACGGTCAAGGTGCCGTCGGCTTCCAGCCGGACCTCGATGACGCGGGCATGTCCGGCGACCGCCTCGTCCATGGCGTTGTCGAGAACTTCGGCAAAGAGGTGGTGCAGCGCCCGCTCGTCCGTGCCCCCGATATACATGCCCGGGCGCTTGCGGACGGGCTCCAGGCCCTCGAGGACCTCGATGTCCTTGGCGGAATAGTCGCCGCGGGAAGCGGCGGCCCGGGCAGGTGCCGGGCCAGGGACAGCCGACTCCTGCGGGGCGTCGCCCGACGGCGGGTCATCGAATAGCGAGGCCTGGGGAGGAGGGTCAGCCATCTGGGTTCAATGCCGCGATTCGGCGGGGCTCCGCCTCACGAGGTCCGGAATCAAGAAGGCCGCCGGGTGACCGGCGGCCTTCGGGCGCTCATCGCGGGAAGGACGCGATCAGCACTTGTAGTACATGTCGAACTCGACCGGATGCGGATGCAGCTGGAGACGCATCACCTCTTCCATCTTCAGTTCGATGTAGGAGTCGATGAAGTCGTCGTCCATGACGCCGCCGGCCTTCAGGAAGGCGCGGTCCTTGTCCAGGTTCTCGAGCGCCTCACGCAGGGATCCGCAGACCTCGGGCACCTTCTTCTGCTCGCGCGGGGGAAGGTCGTAGAGGTTCTTGTCCTGCGGGCCGCCCGGATCGATCTGGTTGATGATGCCGTCGAGGCCGGCCATCAGCAGGGCGGTGAAGGTCAGGTAGGGGTTGCCCATCGGATCGGGGAAACGGGCCTCGATGCGCTTGGCCTTCGGGCTGTCCACATGCGGGATGCGGATCGAAGCCGAGCGGTTGCGAGCCGAGTAGGCCAGCTTCACCGGGGCCTCATAGCCCGGCACCAGGCGCTTGTAGGAGTTGGTGGTCGAGTTCGAGAAGGCGTTGATCGCCTTGGCGTGCCTGATGATCCCGCCAATGTACCAGAGGCACATCTGCGAGAGGCCCGCGTACTTGTCCCCGGCGAACAGAGGCTTGCCAGCGCCCCAGATCGACTGGTGGACGTGCATGCCCGAGCCGTTGTCGGCGAACATCGGCTTGGCCATGAAGGTGGCCGACTTGCCGTAGGCCGCCGCCACGTTGTGGATGACGTACTTGTAGAGCTGCATGCGGTCGGCCATCACCACGAGGGTGTCGAACTTCAGGCCGAGTTCATGCTGGGCGGGCGCCACCTCGTGGTGGTGCTTTTCCGGCTTCATGCCAAGCTCGCCCATCACCGCCAGCATTTCGCCGCGCAGGTCCTGGGCGGAGTCCACCGGGTTGACCGGGAAGTAGCCGCCCTTGGGGCCAGGGCGGTGGCCCATGTTGCCCTCGGGGTATTCACGGCCGGAATTCACCGGAAGTTCGGTGGAGTCGAAGGAGTAGCCGGTGTTGTGCGGGGCCGTGGACCAGCGCACGTCGTCAAAGATGAAGAACTCGGCCTCGGGGCCGAAGAAGGCGGTGTCGCCGATCCCAGCCGACTTCAGGTAGTTCAGGGCCGACTTGGCGATCGACCGCGGATCCCGGTTGTAGGGCAGGCCGCTGTCGGGGTTCACCACGTCGCACATCAGGGCGAGGGTGGTCTGCTGGTAGAAGGGGTCGATGATGGCGGTGTCCAGGTCCGGACGCAGCTTCATGTCGCTCTCGTTGATCGCCTTCCAGCCGGCGATGGACGATCCGTCGAACATGGTGCCGTCCGTCAGGAACTCGTCGTCCACCAGGTCGATGTCAAAGGTGACGTGCTGCAGCTTGCCGCGGATGTCGGTGAAGCGGACGTCAACGTACTTGACGTCCTTCTCCTTGATCTGGTCCAGAATGTCCTTGGCCGTGGCCATGATGTTCCCCTTCTCGATTAAATCTAAATCCTGCGCCGTCTAGACGGCGGCTTCTCCCGTCTCGCCCGTGCGGATGCGCAGGACATCCAGCACCTCGGAAACAAAAATCTTTCCATCGCCGATCCGCCCTGTCCGGGCGGCTCCGACGATGGCCTCCAGCGCGGCCTCGAGCTGGTCGTCAGCGATCACCACCTCGACCTTGATCTTGGGCAGGAAGTCCACGACGTACTCGGCGCCGCGGTAGAGTTCGGTGTGCCCCTTCTGGCGACCATAACCCTTGGCTTCAATCACGGTCATGCCCTGGACGCCCATCTCCTGGAGGGCTTCCTTCACTTCGTCGAGCTTGAAGGGCTTGATGACCGCTTCGATCTTTTTCATCTGCCGGCTCCCACCGGGACGCGGGCCCAGCATGTCGTCTGGGAAGTGACTCAGCCTGAGCCCAGCTTCAAGCGCAGCGACGAACCGAAGCGGAGACCGATGCTGGATTCTTGGATGGGCGCCCATTTCTTGGGCACAAAGCGCCCGAATTACGTGCACTTTGTAAGCGGGCCCGAATTCCCCTTGAGGGACGCCCTTCGGCGCCTAGGATCGCGCCTTCAACCTTAGGGGAGGGCGCGGTGAGCGACGAAACGACACCGGTTCTGGTCGGCGGCGGGCAGTTCACCTGGCGAGGTGATCCCGCAGTCTCGCCATCTCCGACCCAACTGCTCAAGTTCGCGGCGGAACGGGCGGCTTCAGATGCCGGTCTGGCACCCTCGGCCCTCTCCGGGATCGACGGGCTTGCGGTCATAAGCTTCGCCGTAGATGCCCCGGGCGAGCGGCGCCTCATGCCCCACTCGACAAATCCGCCTGCGACCCTGGCCCGCCGGCTGGGCGCCTCACCGGACTGGAGCGTCTATACCCGGACAGGCGGGAACAGTTCCCAGTACGCCATCAATGTCGCCGCCCAGCGGATCGCCGAGGGGCGCAACCAGCAGATCCTGGTGGTCGGCGCCGAGTTCATGGGTTCCGGGGTCAAGCGCCTCACCCGCGGCCTTGGCTTTGAGGACTGGGATGACGCCGAGGACCTGCCGCCGCCGGAGTGGATCGGCGATGGGCGTCCGGGGGTCAGCGCCTATGAGGCTGTTCATGGGATGGATCGGCCGATCAATATCTATCCCCTGTTCGAAAACGCGCTCCGCGCCCGGGACGGCCGCTCGATCCCGGATCACCAGAAGCGTCTCGGCGAACTGTTCGCACCCTTCACCCGGGTGGCGGCGGGCAATCCGGAGGCCTGGTTCCCCACGGAGCGATCGGCGGAGGAACTGGTCACTGTGACGCCCGCCAACCGGATGATCGGCTTTCCCTACCCGAAGTTCCTGAACGCCATCATGGATGTGGACCAGTCGGCGGGCGTCCTGATCACCAGCCTGGCGAGGGCCCGGCAGCTCGGGGTGGCTGAGGACCGGATGGTCTTCCTTCATGGCTGCGCTGACGCCAACGACATCTGGAACCCCATCGAGCGCCAGGACTTTCACTCCAGTCCGGCCATGCGGCTCACGGGTGAGCAGGCTCTGGACATGGCCGGGATCTCGGTCGCCGAGGTCGCCGCCTTCGACCTCTACTCCTGCTTCCCGTCCGCCGTGCAGGTGGGTGCCGAGTCCCTCGGCCTGTCCCTGGAGGATCCCCGGGGCTTTACGGTCACCGGCGGCCTGCCCTACGCGGGCGGGCCCGGTAACAACTATGCCATGCATGGCGTCGTGGTCATGATGCAGCGCCTTCGGGCCCGTCCTGGGACCTTTGGCCTCTGCACGGCCAACGGCTGGTACCTCACCAAGCAGTCGACCGGCGTCTATTCGACGCGTCGTCCCACGCGCGCCTTCGAGCGTCAGGACCCCGCGGTCCTGCAGGGCCATATTGACTCCCTGCCGCGTCCGACCGCTAACGAGCGGCCATCCGGGCGGGGAAGGGTGGAAACCTACACCGTGATCCATGACCGGGAAGGATTTCGAATGGGCGTCATTGTGGGCCGGGACGAGGCGGACCGGCGGTTTGCCGCCATTATTCCCGGAACCGAGACTGCCGCCCTGGCTTCCCTCGAGACGGAGGAGGGCGTCGGCCGCACCGGAACCGTCTCGCGCTCCGAAGACGACCGCCGCAACCTGTTCACACTGGACTAGACCATGCAGACCCTCTTCCTGATCCGCCACGGAAAGCCCGCCGCCGTCTGGGGAGAGGCTGACGACGACCCCGGCCTTGATGACGCTGGCCGCGCCCAGGCCGAGGCGGCCCGCGACCACCTCCTGTCCCTGCCCGAAGACCAGCGCCCGTCCCGGGTGGTCAGTTCGCCCCTGCGCCGCTGCCGGGAAACGGCCGCTCCGACCGCAGAGGCCCTCGGGGTCGAGATCGAGATTGATCCCGGTGTCGGTGAGATCCCGACCCCCGCAGCCCTGTCGGCCGAAGATCGCCCTGGCTGGCTGCGCGAGGCCTTCCAGGGTCGCTGGTCCGAGATTCGCGGGGACCTGGACTACGAGCAGTGGCGGCGCAGGGCCGCCGACTCCCTCCTTGTCCGTGGAGGCACGGCCGTGTTCAGCCACTATGTGGCGATCAACGCGGTGATGTCGCTCCTGGAGGGGGAGGACCGGGTCCTGGTCTTCCGGCCCGACCACGCCTCCATCACCACCCTTGGCACGGACGGCCGCAAGCTTTCCCTGGTTTCGCGGGGGCGCGAGGCGTCTACGGGCGTCCTGTAGCCATGCCCGCCCGGCCCATCCTCAGCGTCGCCGAGTTGGCCTATGCAGACCGCGCCGCCGTGAGACGCGGCGAGACGCTCGAGGGATTAATGCAGAGGGCCGGTCGGGCCGTTGCCCGGGCAGTGGAAGCCCGATTCCCACCCCAGCCCGTGCGGGTCCTGTGTGGACCCGGGGACAACGGCGGAGATGGCTATGTCGCCGCCGCTGAACTTGCCCGCAAGGGCTGGCCCGTCGTGGTCGAGGCGCTCGCACCTCCAGCCTCGCCTGCCGCACGCGCAGCCCGGGCCGCCTGGACCGGGGAGGTCTCCGCCTGGGGGGACGGGGGAGGCGAGGGGCTGTTGATCGACGCCCTGTTCGGCGCCGGTCTCAACCGCCCCCTGGACCCTGGGATCCCGCGTCGCCTGGAGGCCCTGAAGACCTCAGGTGCCCAGACCGTCGCCGTCGACCTTCCCAGCGGCCTGTCCGGCGATACCGGCCGGCCCGTCGGCGGCTTCGCGGCGTCTGCCGAACTCACAGTCACCTTCCAGGTCCGCAAGCCGGTTCACGTCCTCTTTCCTGGCCGGGAACTGTGCGGCGAGATCGTGGTGGCGGACATCGGCCTTGGAGAGCTGACCTCCGACCTTTTCGAGAATGATCCCGACCTCTGGCTGGAGCGCTTTCCCTGGCCCTCGACGTCTGGGCACAAGCACAGCCGGGGGCGGCTGGCGGTGGTCAGCGGCGGGCCCTGGCGGACGGGTGCCGCGCGCCTGGCCGCCCGCGCCGGACTGCGCGTTGGCGCAGGTGTCGTGACCCTGGCCTCTCCGAGGGAGGCTCTGGCCGTCAACGCCGCCCACCTTGAGGCGGTCATGCTGGTCGCCGCGGATACGGCCGAAGAGCTTCAGGACGCCTGTTCCGCCATGGACGCGGTCATCGTCGGGCCTGCTGCGGGGCTTGAGGACGGAACCCGGGAAAAGGTCTTCGCCCTGGGAAGGACAGGTGCCGCCCTGGTCATCGATGCGGACGCCATCACCGTCTTCCTCCAGTCCCCCGGGGACCTCTTCGCCCTCCTGGACGTCGACGACGTGCTGACCCCCCACGAAGGTGAGTTTGAACGTCTGTTCCCCGGCAGGCTGGCCAGTGCACCGACGCGGATCGACGCCGCCCGGGAGGCGGCCCGCAGGGCCGGCGCCGTCGTGCTCCTCAAGGGCGCAGACACGGTTGTCGCCCATCCGGACGGCCGGGCGGCCGTTAACCTCAACGCACCGCCCTGGCTGGCGACCGCTGGGTCAGGCGATGTCCTTGCGGGGCTGATCGGCGGGCTTCTTGCCCAAGGTGCCTCTGGCTTCGACGCCGCCTGCGCCGGGGCGTGGATCCACGCCGAAGCCGCCGAGCGGTTCGGCCCCGGCCTTGTCTCAGAAGACCTGCCAGGACTGGTACCAGAGGTCCTGTCCAACCTGTACGCCCGGCACTGACCCGACGGTGCCGTCATGGTGCCCTCCGCCGGACTCGAACCGGCACGCCTTTCGACACGGGAACCTAAATCCCGCGCGTCTACCAATTCCGCCAGGAGGGCGACGGTGCGGCCGTCCTAGGCTGCTGCTGGTCGGCGCACAAGCGGGTTGGGCCTCGGAGAAGAAGCGGGGTTCAACCTCTGGCGGCAAAGTGTAGGGTGCGTTCAAGGTGCCAGTTCAGGCCGCCGTGGAGAGGAACCGGGGATGTCAAATCCGACCAATCGGGTGCCCGTCCTCGGGTCGCGGGATATCCGGCAGGTCATGGCCGTCGCCGACAGGGGCAGCATTCGCCAGGCAGCGGAAGTCCTCGGCCTGACCCAGCCCGGCCTCAGCAAGAACCTCAGGCTGATCGAGGACCGGCTCGGCGTCGTCCTCTTTGAGCGGTCGACTACCGGGGTCAAGCTGACCCTGGCTGGACAGCTGCTCGTCGAGCGTGGCCGGCAGGTCCTTCTGGACCTGGCGGCAATCGAGCGCGACATTGATGAGACCACGCGTGGACACTCGGGTCAGGTGACAGTTGGCCTGGGAACCGTTATCGCCGTCGAGCTCGCAACAGACCTTCTTGCCGAGACCCACCGACTTTATCCCGGTATCGCATTGGACATCGTCGTAGAAGATCCGGCATCGCTTCTGGAAAGGGTGAGATCGGGGCGTCTGGATTTCGGCTTCTTCTACATTGAGCCCCATCGAGTGGACGGAGACTTCCTGACGAAGGAGGTCCTGAGGACCCGCCCGGTGGTGTTGGTCGGCCGGCGTCATCCGCTTGTGACGAAGGCCGAGGTCAGCCCTCCAGACCTGCTCGATTACCGGATTGCCATGCCGAAGGTCTATCCTGGCCTCGTCCGCTGGCTGGAGACGATCACCGGCGGGACGCTGAAACCCGCGCTTGTCGGGTCCGATTTCTACCAGATCGGTGAACTGCTTGAGCGGGCCGATGTCTACAGTCTTGTGTCTCCGAGCTTGGTGAGGCGTCTCCAGCGCTTCTTCGATGTGGTTCGGATCCCCGTCAGCGGGTTTGACTTCATGCACAGCGCCCATTCCGTCCAGGCCGCGAGCCGGCCCCTTTCCGGGGCAGCCCAGAGGGTCATGGGGCTTGCCCTTCAGCTCATGAGCGAGCCCGGAAACCGCAGGTTTGATCAAGCCTAGGGTTATGCCGGTAGTCGCAAGCTGCAGCTATTCTGGAGCACCCCTTCATTTTAGCGTCAATCCACCGGATAACGGTTCACGATGGGGGTCGACTGCGGCCTCCTGAGAGCGGAGAGGAACGCCATGCCCAAGGGTAAGCCAAACATTCTGATCATGTGGGGGGACGACATCGGTCAGTCCAACCTTTCGATCTTCACCAAGGGGATGATGGGGTATCGCACCCCGAACATCGACCGGGTCGCCGAAGAGGGAATGCTCTTCACGGACTACTACGCGGAGCAGAGCTGCACCGCCGGCCGCGCCTCCTTCATCACCGGCCAGTGCGGCCTCCGGACGGGCCTGACCAAGGTGGGTCTCCCCGGCTCCCCGCTCGGCATGCGCGAAGAGGATCCCACCATCGCCCGGGTCCTGAAGGGCCAGGGCTATGCCACCGGGCAGTTCGGCAAGAACCATCTGGGCGACCGTGACACCCACCTGCCGACCATGCACGGCTTCGACGAGTTCTTCGGTAACCTCTATCACCTGAACGCCGAGGAAGAGCCCGAACTGCGCGACTATCCCAACCCGGTCGACTTCCCGAACTTCAAGGCGAACTTCGGTCCCCGCGGCGTCCTGCACTGCAAGGCGGACGGCAAGGGCGGCCAGTCCATCGTCAACACCGGTCCGCTGACCAAGAAGCGTATGGAGACGATCGACGACGAAGTGCTTGAGAAGACCGTCGACTTCATCAAGCGTCACAATGACGCCGGCGTGCCCTTCTTCGTGTGGTTCAACACCACGCACATGCACTTCCGCACCCACGCCAAGCCGGAGAGCCAGGGCCAGTCCGGCCGCTGGCAGTCCGAGTACCATGACGTCATGATCGACCACGACAAGGCGATCGGCGTCCTGCTCAACCTCCTGGACGAACTCGGCATCGCTGACGACACCTTCGTCATGTACTCGACCGACAACGGCCCGCACTGCAACAGCTGGCCTGACGCCGGAACCACCCCCTTCCGCTCAGAGAAGAACACCAACTGGGAAGGCGCCTACCGCGTCCCCGCCATGGTTCGCTGGCCGGGCAAGATCAAGGCGGGCTCGGTTTCCAACGACATCGTCTCCCACCTCGACTGGCTGCCCACCCTGGCCGCCATTGCTGGCGTGTCGGACGTCAAGGCAGACCTGCTCAAGGGTACGAAGATCGACGGTCACGACTTCAAGGTCCACCTCGATGGCTACAACCTGCTCGACTACCTCACGGGCAAGGAAGAGAAGTGCCCCCGCATCAGCTTCTTCTACTTCACGGATGACGGCGAGCTGTCGGGCCTCCGCTGGGACAACTGGAAGATCGTTTTCATGGAGCAGCGCTGCCCCGGCACCTGCATGATCTGGTCGGAGCCGCTGGTCACCCTGCGGACCCCGAAGATCTTCAACCTCCGGACCGACCCCTACGAGCATGCAGACATCACCTGCAACAGCTACTGGGACTGGATGTTTGACCACGTCTACCTGCTGGTGCCGGCGCAGAGCCTGGTCGGCCAGTTCCTGTCGTCGTTCCAGGAGTTCCCGCCGCGCCAGAAGGCGGCGAGCTTCAACCTCGATTCGGTGATGGAAAAGATGCATCAGGGAGCGTCGGGCGGCGCCTGACGTTGATTGCCTCCGGGTCCGGTAGTCCGGATCCGGAGGCGACTTCCTGAACCTGGAGCTGACAATGCTGACACCCTCCCTGATCAAGTTGTTGGCGGTCTCCAGCGTTTTCCTGTTGGTGGTGTCGATCGGCCTTCAGGCCAGGTTCGGCTCCATCTTCAGGGTGTTCTCGGACGCCCAGGACCGCCAGAAGATCCTGAGTGCGCTTGCCGTCATGTTCCTGGCGGTTCCCCTTGTCGCCTATCTTGTGGTGCGGTTGGGGGTTCCCGGTCCCACCGCCGGGGCGGTGATCCTGGCCCTTTCCATCGCGCCCATTGCGCCCATCCTTCCTCGCAAACAATTGAAGTTCGGCGGAGACACCGATTGGGTCACCGCCTTCCAGGTCACGGGCACCCTCCTGTCCCTAGTCCTGGCCCCGTTCTATCTGGGCCTCCTCTCCAGCGCCTTCGGCGTGCAGATGGACTCGCCCATGTCGGCCATGATGAGGATCCTCGGGCTGACGGTATTCGCCCCCCTTCTGATCGGAATGGGGCTCAGGCAGGTGGTTCCGGAACTGGCGAGCCGCCTTGTCCGACCGCTGGGCCTCGCGGGCACCGCCCTTCTTGCCGCCGTGGCCCTCATGATCCTTGTCGGGATGTGGCCGGCCCTGGTGGCCGCAGCGTCGACCCCGGCACTTCCGGCCTACCTGGTCGTCGCCATCGCCGGCGTGATCCTTGGCCATCTCTTCGTCAAGGGGGACGTCTCGGACAAGATCCCTTCGGCCCAGGCCGCCGTATCCCGGCACCCCGGCGTCGCCCTGACACTGGCGGGCGCCGCGCTGGGGGGAACCCAGCCGGAGCTCCTCGCCAACGTTCTGCTGTTCGTGCTCGTCGCTACCGTCGTCCTCGCCGCCTACCAGTTCATGGTGCGGTCTGACGCTGACTAGAGCGCGGCCATTGGCAGGCTGAAGAGAAATGCTAGCGCCACAAGGCCGAGGCCTCCCGCGATCATCACCAGTAGCCGGCGCTGTCCCCATGATCGGGCGACGGTCGAGATACCCAGCAGGAAGAGAACAAGGGCCAGGATCACGGTAGACGCTACATAGCGATCGCCCGTCGAATTCGCCTTCTCGGCGCGACTGAAGAGGGCGGAGGACTCGTCGCGAAGGGCCGTCGCCTCAAGGCTCTCGGAATGCTCTGCGTGGAGCATGGAAACATTGGGACCTTCGCGGACCTGGCCCCTCAGGTCGGCAGGATACTGGCTGCGCCAGACATCGAAGACCTTTCTGAATTCAGGGGCAAAGCGCCTCTCATAGAAGGTCATGAGTTCGCGGTCGTTCTTGGCCGCGGCCGACAGCCAGGAGATGTACATCGCGGTGTCCATGCCGGTCTTCTGTCCGGCCCGGAGTTCCAGCCGGGCCGCCTCGGTCACCTTCGCCGAGGCAGAGGCATAGCTGCTGGCCTGGATGCCGCCCCACAGCGAAGACTGGTAAGTGGCCCAGGCCGAAGCGACTCCTGCCGCCGCCAGCATGATCGAGGCGACCGTGTCGAGGCGTCGGGTGCGAGGGGAGGGCGCTGTGTCTTCAGGCATCTCAGGCCTTGTGCTCAGCCTTGGAATTGAAGTGGGTGATGTCCCGGGCCAGGAACCAGTTGAGCCCGGTCCGGATGGCGGCGATGGCGCCCAGCATCCCGATGTCCTCCCAGGTGGGGGCGATGGCCGTCCGGATGATGTCCGCCGCCAGGGCGAACTCCAGGGCCAGCATGATCCACGCCGCAAAGCCCAGCCAGATCTCCCGGCGTCCGCTCATCTCACCGTGACGCAGGAAGACCAGCCTGGCGGTCCGGAACAGGGCTTCCGCTGCACCCCAGGCGACGATCAGGACGACCGCAGCTTCTGCCAGAAGGCCGACCGTCTGGGCGACCTCGCGAAACATATGCTCAAGCATGACAAAACTCCTGAAGAGTTCAATGAAGTTGAGGTTTTCGGAGATCATGTAAAGGTATGATCTCGAGTTTGAGGGATATGCTGATGGCCATTGTTCCGGATCGGCCCGGCGAGCCTTAACCTAAAGTCGTACGAAGGGGGAACTGATGAGCCAGACGGAAATGAGCCCCGGCGATCGCATGGCGGCGATGCGCACAGCCCTCGCCTTCCAGCGGACGCGGATGGCGGCCGACCGGACCCTGATGAGCGTTCAGAGGACGTCCCTGTCCCTCATTGGGTTCGGGTTCACGATCTTCTCCTTTTTCCGCTCCCTGGCGGACAAGAAGCTGCTGCCCGAGGCCATTCCCTCGGCGGCGCCCGCCCGGTTCGGGCTGACCCTGGTGGCCCTGGGTATCTGCCTCCTGGCCCTCGGGATCGCCTCCCACGTCAGCTACATGCTGCAGTTGCGTCGGCAGAGGACTGAAGCGGGGATGGCTGAAGTGCTGCCGCCCGAGCCCCGGCTTCCGGTCTCCCTCGCCATGGTGGCGGCCTTGACCCTGCTGCTCTTCGGAATTTTCGTGATCCTGAGCCTCATGGCCAGGACCGGGCCGTTTGGCGCCTAGGGGCGGATGACGCAGCGAAAGCCGAGGTGGCTCATCGAACTGTCGACCGACTGGGCGTGCCGGGCGGCAGGCCGGTAGCGGCGGCAGTAGACGGGCGCGCACATGTGCGAGCCACCCTTCAGCACCTTCCGGGGAATGCGGATGCGGGGGAGGGCGGGGTCGAAGCTCGCGCCCTCAGCCCCGCCCAGGGGGTTCTCAGACACGCAGCAGGGGCTCTTGGCGGCGGCTCCGGGATTGGCGACGTACCAGTCGGCCGTCCACTCCCAGACGTTTCCGATCATGTCCACGAGACCAAGATCGTTCGCCGGAAAACTCCCTACGGGAGACGTCCAGCGGAACCCGTCCTCGCAGGTGTTGGCGTGGGGAAAGGCGCCCTGGAAGGTGTTCGCCATGTGCTTTCCGCCGGGGATGAAATCGTCACCCCAGGCGAATTCGGTCTCTGCGGGGCGTCCGCCCCAGGCCGCGAGCTCCCACTCGGCTTCAGTGGGAAGGGACTTTCCGGCCCAGGCCGCATAGGCAGAGACGTCGTCCCAGGAGACATGGACCACCGGATGCTCTGCCAGGCCCTTCAGGTCGCTCTTCGGCCCCCGTGGCCGGCGCCAGGACGCGCCGAAAGTCCACTCCCACCACTGTGAGACGTCCTCCAGGGGAACCGGACCCGCGGGGGGTGTGAACACCAGGGAGGCTGCCTTGAGCATCCGGGGGTCCGCGCCAGGATAATCCTCGGCCCGGGGTGGAATTTCGGCTGTGGTGACGTGGCCAGTTGCCCGGACAAAGGCCTCGAACTGGCGGTTGGTGACTGGGGTCGGGTCAATCCAGAACCCGTCCACCCGGACCCGGCGCGCAGGCTTTTCTTCCGGATAGTGCCGGTCGGAGCCCATGGTGAACTCGCCGCCGGGCACCCAGATCATTCCCGCCCGCAGGTCGCTTGGGGCTTCCGGCGCGGGGGAATTCGGCATCAGTAGACCCACTGGATCCGGGTCAGCACCGTGTCGGTGGTTCCAGACTTGCCCATGCGATCCAGCTCCGTGCGTCCCAGGTCGAGGCCGAACTTCCAGCGGGTGGTCGCCCACCAGTTCACCCCAAGGTCGATACGGGTGAAGCGTCCGCCCTGGACAGGCCCGTCGTCAAGGTCAACGTCAGAGTACCGAATAATCAGTTCAGGGGCGCCCCAGCGCGAGGTCGGAATGACGCGCCTGGCATAACCGACTTTGCGGTCGTAGGGCCGGGCCTCACCCGTCAGCACCCAAGAGCCCGTCAGGTACCAACCGCTGAATCTTGGATCGCCCTTGGCCGGCGACTCGACGTCGGCCCTCGCATATTCGCCCAGCAGGGACAGCCCCCCCCAGCTCACCAGGCCTTCGAGCCCGTAATGGTTGGCACCGTCCGAGGGGAAGTCGCCTGTGTCCACATAGTTGGAAGAGACATTGGAGCCGGGGCGGCCCTTGTACCGGGTCTTGCCATCGGCTGCCGCGTAACGCCAGGAGGCGCCCAGGTGCAGGTAGTGCCCGTTCGCCACGTCATCCCAGGCCAGGCCCGAGACCCTGCCGAAATAGTCGGTCCCGCGTTGGGTCGTGGTCCCGATATCCCAGGTATCGTTGGCGAAACCGTAGGAGACGTTCACCCGCTTGGCGGGGCCAAGGACATGGGTGATGCGAGCTCCCGTGTTCCTCGAGACGAAGAACGGGCTCAGCACGCGCTCGCTGTGCGGCAGGTTGGCCGCGTCGCCCACCATCTCATAAGAGAAGGTTTCCTTGATCTTGCCCACTGCCACCCGGGTGGAATCGCCGATCGGGAGGGTGACCGCCATGTCGGTCAACTGCCAGTTGTCCTCCGGGTCGGAGTCAAAGCCTTTGTACTCGCCGCCGAGCTGGTAGTTGACGCGATAGGTGCCGCCGAACGAGCCCAGGACCTGGAAGCGGAAGCTCCGCCACTCGGCGGAATCCTCCTGCTTTCCGACCTGGGCCACGCTGTCGTCATCCTGGGAGAAGGCGGTAAAGTCCCCAAGGATGGCAGCGCTGGGCCGCAGTGTGAAACCCGCCGAGGGCCAGGCCCGGGGAGCACCTCGGGCCGGCGACAGGTCCGGGACAATATAGTCGATCGGTGCAGCCGCGGCGGGCGGGGCGGCGACCGCTGTCGCCGTCGTGATTGGCTCGGATGAGCTCTCTGTCTCCTGGGCGAAGGCGGCTCCACCCCCGGTCAGGGAGACGGTCAGGGCGGCTGCGGTCCCCAACCATTTCGCTGCGCTATCTCGGTTCTTGATCGACTGCCGCATAGCTTCCACCCCGCTGGTCGTTGGCGTTCTTCCGCGTCGACAAGAGCCTGAGCCTTGGACTCGGGTTTATTCCTGGGAGAAGGCGATAGCACCTGGACCCTGTTCAATCTGCCGGATAGCCGACAGTTCGGCCAGCGGGTAGGTCCACCGGGGTTGTCGCCCGATAACCTGCGCGGCACCCGAAGG
>CAIWHQ010000090.1 GCA_903912465.1 uncultured Alphaproteobacteria bacterium
GGATTCCCCGAACAGGCACCGTCCGTGTAGATCACCACGTCCGGCGTCATGCGCCGGGGCCGAAGAAAAGAAGATCGGTGGACTCCCGATGGACGGCGAGTTTTCGCTCATACTCCAGGGGCGACTTGGGTCGGACGAGGGCGCCCTCCGGGACGGACCCCCAGTCGGCCAGTCGGGTGAGGAAGAAGCGCATGGCCGCTCCCCGGGCGAGCACGGACAGGGCCGCCCGCTCGGCTGGGGAGAGGGGGCGGCGAGACTCATAGCCGGCCACCAGGGCCCGGGCACTGGTCAGGTTGAAGCTGCCGTCGGCTTCGAAACACCAGGCGTTCAGGGCGATGGCGATGTCGTAGGCCAAGAGGTCGTTGCAGGCGAAATAGAAGTCGATCGCCCCGGCGAAGGCCTCGCCCCGGAAGAAGACGTTGTCAGGGAAGAAGTCGGCATGGATGACCCCGGAGGGGAGGTCCGCCGGCCAGGCGGCGTCCAGGGCGTCCAGGTCGGCTCGGATGGTCAGGGACAGCCCGGGCTTGAGGACCTCGGCGGCGGCCTCCAGGGGCGCGAAGACGGCTCGCCAGGACGGCTGGCCCAGGGTGTTCTCCCGGGTCCGGGCGAAACCTGAGGCGGCCATGTGAAGCCAGGCGAGGCCGGCGCCGGCCTCACGGCAGTGCGCGGCGGTCGGGCGGCGGACGGAAAGCCCGGGCAGGAAGGTGACGATGGCGGCCGGCTTGCCCCGGACGCTCTTGAGGGTTCGACCCTGGCGATCGGCGACGGGCTCCGCGCCCGGGAAGCCATGCTGGGAAAGCCAGGTCAGCAGGTCAAGGAAGTAGGGCAGGTCATCCGCCCGGACGCGCTTCTCGTAGATGGTCAGGATGAAGCGACCGGTCTCCGTCTCGAGGAGGAAGTTCGAGTTTTCGATCCCCTCCGCCACCCCCTTGAGAGACAGGGGCGCGCCGATGTCGAAGTCGGCCAGGAGCGTTTCCAGCTCCTCGTCGGTGATGTCGGTGTAGACGGCCATGCGCCCGGATTGGGCGAGGGCGGGCGATGGGTCAAGCCAGTTCGTCGAGGCGGCGGAAGCCGTCATCCCGCCAAACGATGGCCCAGGCCAGCGCCCGACGGACCCAGGCCAGCCGGTTCAGGCCAGGAGGGCCCTGGGCAGCTTGAAGCTGACAGTCTCGCGCGCCGCGCCGACCTCTTCCACCGTCACGGCGAAGGCGTCGGAGATCCTGGAGATGACGCCCTGGACAAGGTCCTCAGGCGCCGAGGCCCCTGCAGTGACCGCAACGGTGGCGGCACCTTCCAGCCAGGCCAGGTCCAGGTCGTCGGCGTCGTCGATCAGGAAGGCCTTCGGGGCCCCGGCTCTCAAGCCGACTTCGACAAGCCGAACGGAGTTGGAGGAATTGGCGGAGCCGATCACCAGCAGCACGTCACACGCACCGGCGAGTGATTTCACCGCGTCCTGCCGGTTGGTGGTGGCGTAACAGATGTCGTCCCGGTGGGGCGTGCCCATTGCCGGGAATCGCGACCGGAGCGTCTCGACGATCTCAGCGGTGTCGTCCACCGAGAGGGTCGTCTGGGTGACGTAGGCGAGGGCGTCAGGGACCCTGGGGATGAAGTCCCGGGCCTGTTCAAGGGTCTCGATCAGCACGACCGCCCCTTCGGGCAGCTGGCCCATGGTGCCCACAACCTCCGGATGGCCGGCATGGCCGATGAGGAGGACCTGGCGGCCGGCAGCGTGGTGCCGGGTCGCCTCCACATGCACCTTGGAGACGAGGGGACAGGTGGCGTCGAGATAGGTCATTCCCCGGGCCTGCGCCGCCTCGGTGACGGACCGGGGGCTCCCGTGGGCCGAGAAGACCACGGGCCGGTCATCCGGGCATTCCTCCAGGGTCTCGACGAAGACCGCGCCCAGGTCCCGTAGCCGGGAGACCACGTGCCGGTTGTGGACAATCTCGTGGCGGACGAAGACCGGCGCGCCGAAGCGCTCGAGGGTCGCTTCGACCACCTGGATGGCCCGGTCGACGCCCGCGCAGAAGCCTCTCGGGGCGGCCAGTCGGACGATCAGGGCGGGCGGTGTGGCGGGTTCTGCGCTCATGCCTTCTATCTAGGGTCTGACAGGCCGCGTTGCAGCCGTAATCTTTGTTCAGTATCAGGGGACCTCGCCGCGCCTTCTGCGCGGAGTTTCGCCGGACGACATGATGCGCCCCAGCTCCCTGATCGCCGCCCTGCTCCTGGCCTGCGCCGTCGCTGTGCCCGCGACCGACGCCATGGCTCAGTCCCGTCCGCCGTCGGGTGATGACCAGGCGGAGGAGGCGGCCCGCAAGCGCAAGCGCGACGCCGAGTTCGGCGACAACCAGGCGCGGCTCCCCGAACTGCGCAACGCTGGCCCCTGCCCGTTCGTAAAGGTCCTCTACGACGCCGGCCGCTATGTGGAGTTCACGGGCGGAAAGGAAGCCTCCGCCGAGGTGGCGTGGACCGGCGAGATCCAGCGGATCTCCGCGGGCTGCGCCTACAAGGACGAAGAGCCGATCACCCTGGCCATCGACGTCCTCTTCGCCGCCGGACGGGGCCCCAAGGCGACGGGCGTTCAGAAGACCTACCGGTATTGGGTGGCAGTCACCCAGCGGAACCGGCTTGTGATCGACAAGGTCTATTTCGACCTCCCGATCCGCTTCGAGCCCGGACAGGACCGCCTCTATGCGGTGGAGCGGATCGACGGCATCGTCATTCCGCGGGCGACCCTGACCACCTCCGGCTCAAATTTCGAGGTCCTGGTGGGCTTCGACGTCACGCCGGCCATGGCGGCTTTCAACCGGGACGGGAAGCGATTCCGCCTCGACGCCGGCACCCAGACCGTAACCGCAGGCGGCCGGGCCCAGAAATGAGCGGGCTGAGACGCGCGATCGACCAGCGCCTCGCCGGGGCGTTTGGTTCCCTTGGTCTGCCCGTCGACCTGGCCCGCGCCACGCCCTCCGACCGTCCAGACCTGGCCGATTTTCAGTGCAACGGCGCCCTGGCGGCCGCCAAGCGGGTGGGTCGCAACCCCCGCGAGATCGCTGCAGCGGTCGTCGAGGTCCTGGGCACTGCCCCGGAGTTCGCCGCCGTGGAGATCGCGGGTCCCGGCTTCATCAACCTGCGCCTGTCCGACGCCGCCCTGTCCGCCCGTGCCGGCGAGATCTCTGCTGACCCCCGGCTGGGCGCCGGGCGTGTCGCAACGCCCCGCCGGATCCTCATCGACTATGGCGGTCCCAACGTGGCCAAGCCCATGCACGTGGGTCACCTGCGCTCTTCCATCATCGGGGAGTCGCTGAAGCGCATTTATCGGTTCCGGGGCGATACGACCGTGGGCGACGCCCACTTCGGCGACTGGGGCTACCAGATGGGCCTGCTGATCGGCGCGGCCATGGACGCCGATCCCTGGATTCAGGCCCTTGTGGAGGACCTGAACGCCGCCGGGGTCGAGCCGTCGCCCGAGGCCGAAGCGGCCGCCTTCGAGGGGCTCTCCCAGCGCATCAGCCTGGCCGACCTCGACCGGATGTATCCGGAGGCCGCGGCCCTCGGGAAGACCGACGAGGCCTACCGCAACCGCGCCCGCCGCCTGACCGCCGCCCTTCAATCCCGCCGGCCGGGATGCCTCCTGCTGTGGCGGCACTTCGCCCGGGTGACCCAGGTCGCCCTGGCCCGGGACTTCCACGCCCTGGGCGTGGACTTCGACCTCTGGAAGGGCGAGAGCGACGCCGATCCCCTGATCCCGGAGATGGTCGCCGACCTCGAGGCCCGGGGCCTGCTGGAGGACGACCAGGGCGCGCGGATCGTCCGGGTAGGCCGCCAGGGCGACAAGCGCGACCTGCCGCCCCTGCTGGTCGTGTCCTCCGAGGGCTCGGCCATGTACGGGACGACCGACCTCGCCACCATCCTGGACCGCCGTCGGACCTTCGATCCCGAACAGGTGCTCTACGTCGTTGATCAGCGGCAGGCCGACCATTTCGAAGTGGTCTTCCGCGCCGCCGTCCTGGCTGGCTACGCCGCCGAGGGCCAGCTTGAGCATATCGGCTTCGGCACCATGAACGGGACCGACGGCAAGCCCTTCAAGACCCGCGAGGGCGGGGTTCTGAAGCTGAACGACCTGATCGAGATGACCCGCGACCGGGCGCGCGAGCGCCTGCGCGAGGCGGGACTGGGCGCGGAGCTGGCTCCCGAGGCCTTCGAGGCGACGGCGCACCAGGTGGCGGTGGCCGCCCTGAAGTTCGCCGATCTCTCCAACTTCCGCGGCACCTCCTATGTCTTCGACCTCGACCGCTTCACCAGCTTCGAGGGCAAGACCGGTCCCTACCTCCTCTACCAGGCCGTGCGCATCAAGTCGGTGCTGCGCCGGGCGGCCGAGCAGGGGCTGGAGGCGGGCCCCATCCGCATCGAGGACCCGTCTGAGCGGGAGTTGGCCTTGCTGCTCGACGCCTTCGACGACGCCCTGGCCGAGGCCTACGACCGCCGGGCGCCGAACCTGGTCGCCGACCACGCCTACCGCCTCGCCCAGGCCTTCTCGCGCTTCTACGCCGCCTGCCCCATCCTGCCGGCCGAGGGCGAGGTGCGCGCCTCGCGCCTGTCCCTGGCGGGGATGGTCCTGGGCCAGTTGGAGCTCTGCCTTGACCTCCTGGGCCTGTCCGCACCCGAGCGGATGTAGAGGGCGCGCCGCGGCAGGTCTACGAATGCAACCTCACTTGGGCCAAGCCCAGACCCGGGATGGGTTGCGCTGCTTCACCGCTCAGTCGTGAATGCGGTCAATTGCGGCCCTGAGACTTGCACCAATGATCGAGGCCTTCTCCATCAGGGCGGGGTTGGCGATTGACGCCATGGATGCCACCGGATCCACCGCCGCGACCTCGGTGCGCCCACCGCCCGCATCCTGCACGATGACATTGCAGGGAAGCATGATCCCGACCTTGTCCTCGAGCTGGAGAGCCTCGAACGCCATCCGGGGATTGCAGGCACCAAGGATCGTGTAGGGCCGGAGATCCTCTCCGATCTTCGCCTTCATGGTCTGCCGCAGGTCGATCTCCGTGATGACGCCGAAGCCCTCCTCTCCGAGCGCTTGTCTGGTCGCCGCCATGACCTCATCAAACGGACGGGCGAAGGTCTTTGCGCAGTAGTAGGTCATTGGACCGTGCTCCTTCAGGATTTTGGCTTGTCACCGTGGGTGATCGGGATCTTCAGGAACACCCGGCCGGACTGCGATGCGTCCGGCATGGCGCCGCCACGGATGTTTACCTGCAGGGACGGCAGGATGAGGGTGGGTGCCGCCAGCGTCGCGTCGCGAGCTTCGCGCATGGCGACGAAGTCGTCTTCGCTGACGCCTTCGCGCACGTGGATGTTCCGTTCCTGCTGCTCGGCGACCGTGGTCTCCCAGCTGAAGGTGTCGCGGCCGGCTGGAAGATAGTCGTGGCCCACAAAGAGCCGCGTCTGCGGAGGCAGGGCCAGTACCTTCTGGATCGAACGATACAGGATACGGGCATCGCCGCCGGGGAAGTCGGCCCGCGCCGTGCCGTAGTCGGGCATGAACAGGGTGTCGCCGACGAAAGCCGTGTCACCGATCAGATAGGTGAGGTCGGCGGGGGTGTGTCCAGGGGTATGAATAACGCCGATCGTCATGTCCCCGAGTGGCAACGCGTCGCCCTCATTCAGCAGGTGATCGAATACCCCCCCGTCATCCGCGACCTCGTCCGCCTCAAAGACCGGGATGAATGTCTTCTGCACCTCGACGATGTGGGCGCCGATGGCGATCTCCGCGCCCGTGCGCCTGCGGATATAGTCTGCGGCCGAGAGGTGGTCGGCGTGTGCGTGGGTCTCCAGCACATACTTCAAGTCGAGCCCACGGTCCGCCACCGCCGCCAGGATCAGGTCGGCTGAGGCGGTGGATAGGCGCGCCGCCTTGGGCTCGAAGTCCAGCACCGGATCGATGATGGCCGACACCTTGGTGGCGGGGTCGCTGACCAGATAGCTGGCGGTGGAGGTGGCGCGGTCGAAGAAGACTTGCACGTCGGGTTGCATAGGGCGCTCCATTTCAGGCCCCGTATATCAGGACTTGCTAAATTAGAATAGTGGAATATATATCCGCCATGCTCGATCTCTCCAAACTCGACATCACCCAGTTCGAAGCCAATGCCGGGGCGGCCGCGAAGCTGCTTCGCGCCCTGGCGAACGAGCGTCGGCTGATGATCCTTTGCCAGCTCACCGAGGGCGAACGGTCAGTGGGCCAGCTCTTGCCCCTGGTCGGCCTTTCGCAGTCGGCGCTGTCGCAGCACCTCGCGGTGCTCAGAGAAGAGGGGGTCGTGGCCACCCGCCGTGAGTCCCAGGTCGTCTGGTATCGGATCGCCGATCTGGCAGCCTTGAAGGTGGTGTCGACGCTAGCTGAGATCTTTTGTCCTCCGGAGTCCCAAAGCCATGACCGCTAAGTTGAAGTCCCTGCCCGCCATTGAGGTCGCCCAGCGCCTCAGGACAGGCCATGCCGTGCTTATCGATGTCCGTGAAGCCGACGAGTTCGCCCGCCGGCATGTTCCCGGTGCCCTGTCCCGCCCATTGTCGACCTTCGAAGCCGCGCATCTGAAGATCGAACCTGCCAAGGACGTCGTCTTCACCTGCCGGTCGGGAATGCGGACCGAGGCCAACTGCGGCCGGTTGGCTACGGCCGTCGAAGGCGAGGCCTTCGTCTTGCAAGGCGGCCTCGATGCGTGGGCGCTTGCAGGGCTGCCCGTGAAGGAAGACCGTCAGGCACCGCTGGAGATTATGCGCCAGGTGCAGATTGCCGCGGGTATGCTGGTCCTGACCGGTGTGCTGCTCGGGTTCATCGTGCATCCCGCCTTCTTCGGTCTCTCGGCCTTTGTGGGTGCAGGCCTCACCTTCGCGGGTGCCACCGGATTCTGCGGTATGGCTCGCCTCCTGCAGGCCGCGCCCTGGAACCGGCCGGTCAGGGCATAGGACCCATGGACTTGCCCCTCGCCAGCTACGGCGTCGCAGCGGTCGGCGGGGCTCTGATCGGGCTGCTGCTCGCGGTGTTTGGCGGCGGCGGATCGGTGCTGGCCACCCCTCTGCTGATCTACCTTGTCGGTATACGGGATCCCCACGTCGCCATCGGGACGGCGGCGGCGGCAGTGGCCGTGAACGCCCTGATCGGGCTCGCCACTCAGGCTCGGGCTGGGACGGTGAAATGGCCTTGCGCCATGGTGTTCGGCGGCGCTGGCCTGGCGGGATCGCTGGTCGGCGCGCAGTTCGCAAAAATGGTGGATGGGCAGGTTCTGCTCGCCTGGTTCGGCGTCGCCATGGCGGCAGTGGCGGTATCGATGCTGCTCCCCCAACGCGGTCAGGGCGACCCCGACGTGCGGCTCAGTCGCGCGCTCACCCTCAAGCTCGCGCCCGTCGGGCTTCTGGTGGGTCTTGCTGCAGGCTTCTTCGGGATCGGCGGCGGGTTTCTCATCGTGCCCGGTTTAATGGCCGCAACAGGCATGACCCTGGCGCACGCTGCAGCGTCTTCGCTGGTTTCAGTCGTCCTCTTCGGCGCCGCAACGAGCACAAGCTACGCCGCCTCCGGTCTTGTGGACTGGCCGGTCTTCGCGGCGCTGGTGGCCGGGGGAGGCGTTGGTGCGCTGGCCGCCAGACCCGTCGCTCGGGCGCTGTCCAGCCACACGCTGTTGGGCCGGCGGCTGTTTGCATCCATGGTCCTGGCCACCGCGGCCTATGTCATCTGGCGCTCGATCTCCTGATCCGACTAACCGCCGCTGACAGGGGGAAGGGCGCGCCGGGTTGACCAAGCCAGGTCACGCTTGGACCCTGTTCCTCAAGGCTAATCGCTCGCCACCGCCCAAGCTGGGTGGACCTTCTGCTGACCCGTGCGGTCCAAGATGGGTCGCGGTCCTGGGCAGATGGAATCTGGAGTGGGATTGAGATCTTCGACGCGGAAGCGGCCTCAACCTGTGGACAATCCCGATCCCGGGCCCCGACTCATTGACTCCCCGGGGGGCATCGCACACCGTGGGGACGACTCTCGCGGGAGAGACCGGGTCCGACCCGGAGCCGAAGGCGCAACCGCCCCGGAAACGCTCAGGCAAAAGGACCGCGGAGGCGAAGGAACGCTGGAAAGCAGCGACGGGTCCGTCCCGCCGCTCGCCGAAGGAGCAAGGCCCCCGGACACCCTCCGGGCCAGCTGAAATCTCTCAGGTGCCAAGGACAGCGGGGGCGAAGCGGATCGGCCAGGCCGGTGCGCGGTCGTCTGTCGTCGCCGGGAGTCCCTGATGAGCGAACCCGAACTGAAGCGCACGCCCCTGCACGCGGCCCATCTGGCCGCGGGCGCGCGTATGGCGGGCTTCGCGGGCTACGACATGCCCATCCAGTACCCCGACGGGGTGATGAAGGAGCACGCCTGGACCCGGACGTCCGCAGGCCTGTTCGACGTCTCTCACATGGGTCAGGCGCGGATCCTCGGGGCGGACGCCACGTCGGCCTTCGAGGGCGTTACCCCGGGGGATTTCGCGGCCCTCAAACCCGGGCGGCAAAAGTATTCTGTCCTGCTCAACGACACGGGCGGGATCCTCGACGACCTGATGGCCGCCCGCCCGGACGACCAGGGCCTGTTCATCGTAGTCAACGGGGCCTGCAAGGACGCGGACTTCCATTTCCTGGACGCTCAGCTGTCCGGTGACGCCCGCCTTGTCCGGATCGAGGACCGCGCCCTCCTGGCCCTGCAGGGACCTGAGGCGGCTGCGGTCCTGGCGGCGCATGTGCCGGCTGCCACCGACATGGCCTTCATGGACAGCGCCGCCCTGACTGGCTTTGGCGGGGTGGACCTGATCGTCTCGCGCTCGGGATACACGGGCGAGGACGGCTTCGAGATTTCCCTGCCAGCCGCCGAGGCGCCCCGGGTTTGGGCTGCCCTGCTGGCCGATGACCGCGTCCGCCCGATCGGCCTGGGCGCCCGGGATTCCCTGCGCCTGGAGGCGGGCCTGCCCCTCTACGGACACGACGTGGACCCCTCGGTGAGCCCCATCGAGGCGGGCCTGGCCTTCGCCCTTTCCCCATCCCGCCGCCGGCGTGGCGACTTTCCCGGCGCGGACCGGATCCTGGCTGAAATGTCCGGCACCCTGACCCGGGCCCGGATCGCCCTGAAGGTGCTGGAAGGCGCCCCCGCCCGGGAGGGCGCGGTGATCATCGACGCCGACGGCGCCGAGGTCGGTATCGTCACCTCCGGTGGCTTCTCGCCCAGTCTTGGGGTGCCCATCGCCATCGGCTTCGCCCCGCCCGTCCTCTGCGCGCCGGGCCAGAGGCTGGGCGTGGTGGTCCGAGGCCGCACCTGGCCCGTCGAGACCACCGACCTGCCCTTCGTCCCCCACCGCTATGTCCGCCGACCCTGAAAGGACCTCTCCCATGCGCTTCACCAAGGACCATGAATGGGTCGCCCTGGACGGCGACGTCGCCACCGTCGGAATCACCGCCTATGCCGCCGAGCAGCTGGGCGACGTGGTCTATGTCGAGACGCCCGAGCCTGGCCGCGCCCTGAAGGCTGGCGAGGGCATGGCGGTGGTCGAGAGCGTCAAGGCCGCCTCCGACGTCTATGCCCCCCTCTCCGGCGAGGTGGTCGAGGCCAACGGCGACCTGACCGGCGCACCCGAGACGGTCAACGCCGAGCCCGAGGCTGGCGGTTGGTTCGCCCGGGTACGGATCGCCGACCGCGCCGAGTATGACGCCCTGATGGACCGCGCTGCCTACGACGCCTTCCTGGAGACCCTCTGAGCCATGCGTTACCTCCCGCTGGATGCGGCGGATCGCCGCCACATGCTGGGCGTCATCGGCGCCGCCGGCATTGACGACCTTTTCGCCGACGTGCCCGCCCCGGCGCGCCTGTCCGCCCCCGTCGACCTGCCCTACCACGCTGGCGAGATCGAGGTGGAGCGCGAGCTCTCGGCCCTGGCGGCCCTCAACCGGCCGGCCGGCGGCGGGCCCTTCTTCTGCGGCGCGGGCGCCTACCGGCACCAGGTCCCGGCCACGGTGGACCACATCATCCAGCGGTCGGAGTTCCTGACCAGCTACACGCCCTATCAGCCTGAGATCGCCCAGGGGACCCTGCAGGTCCTGTTCGAGTTCCAGACCCAGGTCGCGGCCCTTCTGGGCATGGAGGTGGCCAACGCCTCCCTCTACGACGGCTCCACGGCCTGCGCGGAGGCGGTGATGATGGCCCGACGGATCACCCGCCGGCGCAAGGCGGTCCTGTCCGGCGGCCTGCATCCACACTACGCCGCCGTCACCGGCACCATCGCCACGGCTGAGGGCATGGAGATTGCCCGGCGTCCGGCGGCGGTCGACGCCGAGGCCGACGTCCTGGCCGCCATCGATTCCGAGACCGCCTGCGTGGTCGTCCAGACCCCCAACGTCTTCGGCACGGTCACGGACGTGACGGCCATCGCCGCGGCCGCCCACGCCGCCGGCGCCCTGCTGGTTGTGGTCACCACCGAGGTCGTGGCCCTGGGCCTCCTGAAGCCGCCCGGCGAGATGGGCGCCGACATCGCCGTGGCCGAGGGCCAGTCCCTGGGGGTCGGCCTGAACTTCGGCGGGCCCTATGTGGGCCTCTTCGCCTGCCGGGAGAAGTTCGTCCGACAGATGCCAGGCCGGCTCTGCGGCGAGACCGTGGACGCCGAGGGGCGTAGGGGCTTCGTCCTGACCCTTTCCACCCGCGAGCAGCATATCCGCCGGGAGAAGGCGACCTCGAACATCTGCACCAATTCCGGCCTCTGCGCCCTGGCCTTCTCGGCCCACATGACCCTGCTGGGCGGGACGGGCCTGCGCCGGCTGGCCGAGGTCAACCATGGCCGCGCCCGGACCCTTGCCCAGGCCCTCGGCACCGTCCCGGGTGTCGAGGTGCTAACCCCGCGCTTCTTCAACGAGGTCGCCGTCCGGGTTCCCGGCTCCGCCGCCGCCCTGGTCGAGGCCCTGGCGGGTGAGGGGATCCTGGCGGGCGTGCCGGTCTCACGGCTGGACCCGTCGGCGGGCCTGGACGACGTCCTGCTGCTGGCCGCCACCGAGACCACCACCGTCGCGGATATCAACTCCCTTGTCGTCGCCTTGTCCCGGAGGACCCGCGGATGAGCCTGAATTCTGTCGGCCGTCCCACCCGGCCCGTTTCCGACGCTCCTGGCGCAGGTTTCGCCTCCCTCAGCGGCGGCCGTGGCCTGTTGCAGGACGAGGCCCTGATCTTCGAGCGCAGTTCCTGGACCGGCACGGGGGTTGACCTGCCCGAGCCGGAGGCGGGCTCCGAGGACCTTGGCGGACTTGTCCGGGCCGAGCCCCTGCGCCTGCCAGGCCTGTCGGAGCCGGAGACGGTGCGCCACTATGTCCGCCTGAGCCAGAAGAACCATGCCATCGACCTGGCCCTCTATCCGCTGGGCTCGTGCACCATGAAGCACAACCCCCGGCTCAACGAGAAGCTGGCGCGCCTGCCCGGCTTTGCGGACCTGCATCCCCTGGCGCCGGTGTCGGCGGTCCAGGGTGCCCTGGCCCTGATGGACCGTCTGGCCCACTGGCTGAAGACCCTGACCGGCATGCCCGCCGTGGCCCTGTCGCCCAAGGCTGGCGCCCACGGCGAGCTCTGCGGCCTCCTGGCCATCCGGGCTGCCCACGCGGCCCATGGCCAGACCCGGCGCCGGCTGGTCCTCACCCCCACCTCGGCCCATGGCACCAACCCCGCCACGGCGGCCTTCGTCGGCTATGAGGTGATGGAGATCGGCCAGACGGCGGATGGGCGGGTCGACCTGGCCGACCTCGCCGCCAAGCTCACCGACGAGGTGGCGGCCATCATGGTCACCAACCCCAACACCTGCGGCCTGTTCGAGCGGGACATACTGGAGATCTCCCGCCTGACCCATGCGGCGGGGGCTTACTTCTACTGCGACGGCGCCAACTTCAACGCCATCGTCGGCCGGGTCCGGCCTGGCGACCTGGGTGTCGACGCCATGCACATCAACCTGCACAAGACCTTCTCCACCCCGCATGGCGGCGGCGGTCCGGGCTCGGGCCCGGTGGTCCTGTCAGAAGCCCTGGCGCCCTTCGCCCCGACCCCCTGGGTGGTCCACGACGGCGAGGGCTTCCGGCTGGTGGAGGAGACCGAGGCCGAGGCGTCCCAGGCCTTCGGGCGCATGACCGCCTTCCATGGCCAGATGGGCATGTTCGTCCGGGCCTACGCCTACATGCTGAGCCACGGTGCCGACGGCCTGCGGCAGGCGGCGGAGGATGCGGTGCTCAACGCCAACTATATCAAGGCCCGCCTGTCGGGCGTGATGAGCGCTGCCTTCCCCGACGGCCCCTGCATGCACGAGGCCCTCTTCGACGACCGATGGCTGGAGGGGACGGGGGTCACCACCCTCGACTTCGCCAAGGCCATGATCGACGAGGGCTTCCACCCGATGACCATGTACTTCCCGCTGGTGGTTCACGGGGCCATGCTGATCGAACCGACGGAGTCAGAGTCCCTGGCCGAGCTCGACCGTTTCTGCGACGCCCTCCTGGGCCTGGCCGGCGCCGCCCTTGCAGGAGATGTGGACCGGTTCACTTCTGCGCCGCACCTGGCGCCCCTGCGTCGCCTGGACGAGACCCTGGCCGCCCGCAAACCCCGCCTGACCTGGCGTCCAGCCGAGCCGGGTGTGGCGCCGGCGCCGCTCGCCGCCGAATAGCGGCTTCCGCCCGCCCGGGGGAGGTCGCGCCCGGGCCCGGACGGCTTTACGCGCCCCGGCCGGGGTCGCATAGCCTAAGTTCTGCCTTCGGCGGGAGTGGTCCGCCACAGGCCCTAATTCGGGGTCAGATGACCGTGGCGTATTCTTCTCCGGACCCGCTTCTCCGGCCTGCCTCCGCCCCTCGGGCGGACGGGCCTGTCGCGGTGTTGCGCCGGCGCCATTTTCCTGTCGCCGCAGCATCCCATATCTCAGCCTCAAAGGAGACGCGGACCCCTTCCGCCGTCTCGTGTCAGCGGAACTGAAGCCTGTGTCCGAGGCGCCTAAGGAGAAACGGTCGATCTACCGCGAGGCGGACGCCCTGGCGCGCACCATCCTGTCCAGGGTCGTGCGGACGGCACTGACCGTGGGCGGTCTGATCCTGGTGGTGGGCGGGGTGGTCAGTATGCCGCTTCCCGGCCCTTTCGGCCTGCCCGTCGCAATCGTCGGCCTGATGATGGTGCTGCGGGGGTCCTTCCGGGCCAAGCGGGAGTTCCTTCGCTTCCAGAACCGGCATCCCAGGTTCGTCCGGCCCCTCCGCAGGCTCCTGCGGCGGGATCCGGAGTTCGTCCCCTTCGCCTGGCAACAGTCACTGAGGATCGAACGCCTGATCCTGCCCAAGCGCTTCCGGTTTCTCGTGAAGTCGCGGAAGAAGGCGAAGGCCCGACGGAAGACCGCGGCCTGACGACCTCAGGCGAGCTTTTCGGCGATCAGGGGAATGGCGCGATCCACCAGGGGATCAGACTTGGCACCCGCCAGTCTGTCGGCCAGGACCGTCTCCGCCATGCGGGCGGCGAGATCCACCGCAGCGGCGCGAACCTCGGCCTCGGCCTGGGCCTCGGCATTGGCGATCTTGCGCTCGGCCAGCATCTGGCGACGGACCAGGGACTCCTCCAGCCGGACCTTGGCTTCGGCCTCGTAGGCCCGGGCCTGTTCCTCGGCGGCGGCCAGCATGCCGCGGACCTGAGCCTCGGCTTCCACGCGCTCGGCCTTCAGCTCGGCCAGCAGACGCTCGGCCTCGGCGCGGATGCGGGCGGCCTCGTCCAGGTCATGCTGGATGGTGTCCCGCTTGGCGTCGAGCTGGCCGGCGATCATCTGCGGCGCCTTGGCCACGAAGATGACAATGCCCAGGAAGATCAGCAGGCCGACTCCGACCCAGGTCTCAGACTTGCTCGGATCGAAGGAGATGTGGAAGGGATTCATCAGGCGGCTCCCTTGACGGCGGCGCGCAGGTCGGCGGCGGAAGCCGTAATCCCGGTCAGGCGCTGGACCATGGCACCGGCCGTCTCGACGGCGATGTCACCGACGCTGGCCATGGCGGAGTCGCGAAGGCCGCGGATGCGGGTCTCGGCGGCGGCCACCTCTTCGGCGATTCGGGCATCGGCCTCGGCCTGACGGGCAGCGAACTCGGCGTTGGCCTTGGCCTTGGCCTCGGCCGCCACCGTCCGGGCCCGGGTGCGGGCCTGGTCGATCTCGGCGCGGGCCGCAGTCGCCTGGGCGTCCGCTTCATCCTGCACCCTGCGGGCCTCGGCTACCGCCGAGGCGATGGTCTGGGCCCGGGTGTCCTGCACCCTGCGAAGGCGCGGGATGAAGACCCTCGACATCAGGGTGTAGAGGACGATGAAGATCAGCAGCAGCCAGACGATCTGGCCGCCCCAGTACTCGAGCTTGAACTGGGGCAGGCCGCCCCCGCCGCCGTGTTCGGCAGGCGCGGTTCCGGCATGCACGCTCTCCGGGGCCGCAGGTGCGGCGCCAGGGACGTGAGGGATCTCTTCGGCGGCCATCTGGCTACGACGTCCTCAGGATGCGGTTTCGCCGTCCGACCCGAAGGCCACCCGGCGTCGCCGCAGGATCAGTTGAAATCAGCTAGACAGGATCACGAGACCCAGCACGAAGGCCAGGATGCCCAGGGCCTCGGTCAGGGCGGCGCCGAGCATGAGGTTAGTGAATTGGCCGCCCGCTGCCGACGGGTTGCGGGTCGCGCCCGACAGGAAGCTCCCGAAGATGTTGCCGACGCCAATACCTGCGCCGATCATGCCGAGGGTCGCCAGACCCGCGCCGATGAACTTAGCCGCTTCCGCTTCCATGATTTTAGTCCTGGTTGAGTGATGAAATGAGGGTGAGGGAGAGCCCGGCCGTCAGTGGTGATGGCCGAGGTTGACCACGTCGTTCAGGTAGACGCAGGTCAGAACCGCAAAGACGAAGGCCTGGAGGAAGGCCACGAGGAATTCCAGCGAGGTCAGGGCGACGACCCCGGCCAGGGGCAGGATGGCGCCGACAATCCCCACGGCACCCAGGCTGGCGAGGGAGAAGACGAAGCCCGCGAAGACCTTCAGGGCCACGTGGCCGCCCAGCATGTTGCCGTACAATCGCAGGGCGAGGGTCACCGGACGTAGGAAGAAGGAAATGATCTCAATCGGCGTCACCAGCAGCAGCATGTACCAGGGAATGCCCTCCGGGACGAAGAGCTTGTACATGTTGGCGCCGTTCCGCGCGAAGCCCACGATGATCACGATAAGGAAGGTCATCAAGGCCAGGGTGGCGGTGACCGCCAGCTGGGAGGTGGCGGTGAAGGCCAGGAAGAGGCCCAGCATGTTCATCGACAGGATGAACAGGAACATCGAGAAAACGTAGGGGAAGAACTTGCGGGACTCGGGACCGATGATCCCCGCCGCCATATCGTCGATATAGCTGAAGACGCCCTCGGCCATCAGCTGGACCCGTCCGGGCACCACGGCCGCACGGCTGGTCGCGACGGTAAAGAAGGCGATGACCAGGCCCGCTGCGATCAGCATGGCCATGACCGAATTGTTCAGAGACAAGTCAACGGCGAGACCGCCGGGCAGAGGCACGGTCGGCAGCTGTAGACCCTCGTGGATCTTGAACTGTTCCATCGGGCTGGCCATGCCGCCTTGAACTCCTTCAGTCGTCTTCGTCCTCAGCGTCGTCGGGCAGGTCCCGCGGAGGGCCCCAGTCCCGCGCCGCCTCGGCGCTGTAAATCCTGGCCGAACGAACGGCCATCCAGATCGAGATGGCGAAGCCCCCCAGGACCCCGACGATCATCCCCCAGGGTGCCGAGTCGACCAGGAAGTCGACCACTGCCCCGAACCCCAGGCCCACGAATACCCCGCCAAGAAGCAGGGCCATGATCCGGTATCCATAGCCCGCCGCCTTGGCCCCATGTTCCGGAACCTCCCGCGTAGTGCGCGCTTCGAGGGCTGCAGCCTGCTCGTCAAGCCGACGAATGGCCTCTTCCCTCGATGGATCCGATCCTGGCATGGGTCACACGGTCTGACGGCCCTGGCGGAGGCCAGGACCCCGGGCTGGATTTCGGGCCGGAACCTATAGAAGCGGTTGCAGTGCGTCAAGGCTGGGCGGGCCCCTTTTAACGCATTGAAATCGAATGGAAATTTGACCCTGAAAGGGGGTCGGGACCCCGGCTCTCTCCCACTGTCCGGGGATTCCCGCGACCGGGCTACTCCGCCGCCAGGGCTTCGGCCTGCCGCAGGTCCACCGAAACCAGCTGCGAGACCCCGCGCTCGGCCATGGTGACCCCGAACAGCCGGTCCATCCGCGCCATGGTGACGGGGTTGTGGGTGATGGCGATGAAGCGGGTGCGGGTCCGCCGGCGCATCTCGTCCAGCATGTTGCAGAACCGGTCGACATTGGCGTCGTCGAGGGGGGCGTCCACCTCATCCAGGACGCAGATCGGGGCCGGATTGGCCAGGAAGACGGCGAAGATCAGGGCGCAGGCGGTCAGGGCCTGCTCCCCACCGCTCATCAGGCTCATGGTCGCCATGCGCTTGCCCGGAGGGCAGGCGAAGATCTCGAGCCCCGCCTCGAGCGGATCCTCGGACTCCACCAGCCTCAGCTCGGCCTGGCCGCCTTCGAACAGGGCCTGGAAGAGGGCCTGGAAGTGGCCGTTGATGACATCGAAGGCGGCCAGCAGGCGCTCGCGGCCCTCGCCGTTGAGCTCGTCAATGCCCTGGCGCAGCTTGCCGATCGCGCCCGACAGGTCGGCCTGTTCGGTGCGCAGGGTGTCGAGACGCTCGGCGTATTCCCGGCTCTCCTCTTCGGCCCGCAGGTTGACCGCCCCCAGGGCCTCACGCTGGCGCTCGAGGGCGTAGAGGTGGGCCTCGATCCCTCCGGCCTCCGAAGGGATGGCCACGGCCTCGTCGGCCAGGGCCCGGGCCAAGGCCTCGGGTTCGACCTTGGCCGTCTCGCGGATCTGCCCAGCGATCTCAGCGAGCCGTTCGTGGGCGGCCTCCAGCCGGGCGTCCAGCCCTGCCCGCCGCTCGCGGACCTCCGAGGCGGCGGCGTCGCAGGCGCGGGCCTCCCGGGTGGCTTCGGCGCGTTCGGCCTCTGCGGCGGCCAGGGCGTCCCCGGCAGCCGCCCGCCGGGCCTCGGCCTGGCCCAGATCGGAAAGCAGGGCCTGGAGGCGCTCGGCGTGGGTCGAGGGCTTTTCCCGGGCTGAGTCCAGGGCACCGAGGGCCCGGAGGCGCTCGGCGACCAGCCGTTCCAGGCGGGTCTCTGCGGCGGCGGACCGGCGCGACCAGTCCTCGCGTTCAGACAGGACCCGGTCCAGTTGGCGCTGGCGGCCCTCGCGCTCACGCACCTCGGTGTCGAGGGCAGCCCGGGCCTGGGCGGCGGCCTCGACAGCCGGTGCCGTCAGCGCCCTTGCGGCCTCGAGCCGGGCGGCGGCGTCGCTTTCGCCGCCCAGGGTCGCGGCCTCGGCCTCTGCGGTCGCCAGGGCGGTCTCGGTCTCTACGCGCTCGGCGTCGAAGCGCCGGATGGTCTCGTCGAGGGACTGGCGCTGGGCATCCCGGCGCGCGGCCTCGCGGTCATGGCGTTCCCGGGCCTGCCGGGCCTGGGCGAGGGCCTGCTCGGCTGCCGCCGGCTGGCGCCGGGCCTCGCGGACCGCCTGCTCGGCTGCGGCCAGGCGCTCAGACGCCGTGCGGGTCGTCGCCGTCGAGGCCTCCGCCTCGGGGCGGAGGTCGGACAACAGGGCCTCCAGCTCCGCAAGCCGGGCCCTTTGGGCCATCCGGACCGCGGCGGCGCGGGGGGCGTCGGCCCGGGCGGTGAAGCCGTCCCATCGCCAAAGGTCGCCCTCGCGGGAGACCAGGCGCACGCCCGGTGCGAGGCTGCGGGCCAGGCGGTCGCCATCCTGGCGCTGGACCAGGCCCACCAGGGCCAGGCGTGCTTCAAGGGCACCCGGCGCCCGGACCCGGGCGGCGAGGGGTTCTGCGCCTTCCGGAAGCTGCACATCCGGCTTCGCGGCCCCGGCCCAGAAGGCCGGCGCAGCTGGATCGAGAGCCGCGTCCAGGTCATCGCCCAGGGCCGCCGCCAGGGCGGCCTCCAGGCCCCGTTCGGGAAGGATGGAGTCCACCGCCGGGGCGTACCCCTCCGATCCCCCATCCTCGAGAAGCCGGCTCAGCCCCCGGGCCTCGGCCTCGGCGGCGTCGAGTCGGGCCCGCACCTCGCGTACGGCAGACTGGGCCTGGGACTCCAACTCGGCGGCGGTGGTCCTCACGGTCTCTGCGGCCTCCAGCTCGGCGCGGACGGCGGCGAGCCGGGCTTCGGCCTCGGCCAGGGCCTGGGTCGCGGCGAGGGCCTCGGGACCCTCGTTTCCCGACAGGGCCTCGCGCTCGCGCTGGGCCTGCTCCAGGGCCCTGCGGGTCCGGGCCACGCGGCCCCGGGCCTCCTCAACCCGCGCCTCGGCCGCCCGCCGCCCGGCGGACTCCGCGGCGACCCGGGCAGTCAGGGCCTCGACCTCGGCCTGGGCCTGGTCGCGTTCGGCTTCCGTGCGCCGCA
>CAIWHQ010000091.1 GCA_903912465.1 uncultured Alphaproteobacteria bacterium
AGGCTCAGGAAGGTCGAGAGCGGGGTGATCTCACCCCGTCGCCCGCCCCTCTGTTCTGAGCCGTCAGGATTCAGGATCCGGGCGCCGACCAGGCTGGGCGAGGGCCGGCCCTCGAGGGCGCGGGCGAGGGCCGCCACCCCGCCGGGGCCCAGGAAGGCGTCCGGGTTGAGGAAGACCAACAGCTCGCCCCGGGCGGCGTGAGCGCCAAGGTTGGCGCCGCTGGCGAAGCCCACATTTCCGTGACCCGACACCAGCTGCACCCTGGGGTTCTTCGCGGCCAGGCCGGCCATGCGTTCAGCGTCCCCGGACGTGGAGCCATTGTCGACGATGACCACCTCGCCCACGTCCGCCTGGGACAGGGCGCTCTCGATGGAGGGGAAGAGGGACTCCCCGGTCATGTAGGCCACAAGCACGACGGAGGCCCCCGCGTGCAACGCAGGGGCCGCCGCCTGTGAATCTGGACCGGATCGACCCAGCATCAGCCTCTCAGGGTGCCGCGGGCCAGGTCAGGCGGCACCGCTTCCGCGATCAGGGCGGCGACCGCTTCGTCCAGGGGCAGGACGGTCTGGCCTTCGCTACCCAGCCTGCGAATGGCCAGGGCGCGGGTCTCGGCCTCCCGGCGACCGACCGCGGCGATGACCGGGGTCTTGGCCAGGCTGTGCTCGCGGACCTTGTAGTTGATCTTCTCGTTGCGCAGGTCGAGCTCGACCCTCAGGCCGGCCGCCGTCAGGGTTGCAGCGACCTCACGGGCATAGTCGTCGGCGTCCGAGGTGATCGAGGCCACCACTGCCTGGGTGGGTGCCAGCCACAGGGGGAAGGCCCCGGCGTAGTTCTCGATGGTCACGCCCAGGAAGCGCTCCATGGACCCGCAGATCGCCCGGTGCAGCATAACCGGCCTCTGCTTGGAGCCGTCTTCGGCCACATACTCGGCATCGAGGCGCTCAGGCAGCACGAAGTCCAGCTGCAGGGTGCCGCACTGCCAGGTCCGGCCGATGGCGTCGCGCAGGTGGAACTCCAGCTTGGGACCATAGAAGGCACCTTCGCCCGGCAGGGGCTCGACCTCCATGTTGACCGCCTGACGGGCGGCCCGGTCCAGCTTGGCCTCGGCGATGTCCCAGACTTCGTCGGACCCGGCGCGGACCTCGGGTCGCAGGGCCAGCTTCACGCTGTGCAGGTCCAGGCCGAAGTCGGAATAGACCGAGTTCAGCAGCTTCACGAACTTCGTCGTCTCTGCCTCGATCTGGTCCTCGCGGCAGAAGATGTGGGCGTCGTCCTGGGTGAAGGCGCGCAGACGCATGATGCCATGCAGGGCACCGGACGGCTCGTACCGGTGGCAGGCGCCGAACTCGGCCATGCGGAGCGGCAGGTCGCGGTAGCTCTTTTGGCCGTAGTTGAAGATCTGGACGTGCCCCGGACAGTTCATAGGCTTAACGGCCAGCTCCTCGCCTTCCGTCGTCTCGCAGGTGAACATGTTCTGGCCGAACTTCTCCCAGTGTCCGGACTTCTCCCAAAGCCCCCGGTCCATGATCTGGGGCGCCTTGACCTCCACGTAACCGTCCGATTCCACCCGGCGGCGCATATAGGCCTCCACCGTCCGGTAGAGGGTCCAGCCCTTGGGATGCCAGAAGATCATCCCCCGGGCTTCTTCCTGAAGGTGGAACAGGTCCATGGCCCGGCCGATCCGGCGGTGGTCCCGGCGTTCGGCCTCCTCGATTCGTTTCAGGTAGGCTTCCAGGTCCGCCTCGCTGGCCCAGGCCGTGCCGTAGATTCGCTGCAGTTGGGCGTTGCGGTGGTCGCCGCGCCAGTAGGCGCCCGCCAGCTTGGTCAGCTTGAAGGCCTTGCCCACATGCCGGGTCGAGGGCAGGTGCGGACCCAGGCACAGATCCTTCCAGCTTCCCTGCCGGTAGACGGTGATGACCTCGTCCTCGGGCAGGTCGGAGATGATCTCGGCCTTGTAGGCCTCGCCGATCCCCTTGAAGTGGGCGATGGCCTCGTTGCGGTCCCAGACCTCCCGGACGATCTTCTCGTCCCGGTCGACGATCTCGGCCATCCGCGCCTCGATGGCGCCGAGGTCATCCAGCGAGAAGGGCTCGTCCCGGGCGAAGTCGTAATAGAAGCCGTCCTCGATGGCCGGTCCGATGGTCACCTGGGTCCCCGGGAAAAGCTCCTGGACCGCCTGGGCCAGTACGTGGCTGGCGTCGTGGCGGATCACCTCGAGGGCGTCCGCGCTCTCGCGCGTCAGGATCTCGAAGGTCCCGCCGCCGGGCAGGGGGCGGTCAAGGTCCAGGAGCTGGCCGTCCAGGCGCACCAGAAGGGCGCGCTTTTCCAGTGACTTGGCGATGGAGGCGGCGACGTCGCGGCCGCTGGCGCCCTGGTCGAAGGCCCGCTTGGAACCGTCGGGAAAGATGAGTTCGATCATGGCTTGGTCTGTCCGTTTCGGAGCCCCCCGGCGTCGCCAGCAGCGATCGGCGCGGGGATCCGGGGCGGAACGGGGTCGTAGCCCGTTCCGCCCCAGGGATTGCATCGACACAGTCGGCTGGCCGCCAATCCGGCGCCTTTCCAGGGACCATGCGTGATCAGGGCTTCTGCGGCGTAATCCGAACAGGTCGGAAGAAAACGGCACTGGCGCCCGATCAGGGGCGAGAGCGTCAGTTTGTAGGTGCGGTGGGCACCCCTGACGCAGTGTTCGTAGAAGGTCATGCCGGCTCGCAGGCTTCCGATTTCCGCCTGCGCTTATCCCGCGGAGTCTGCGGGATCAAGCCGCGCCGGCGGGGCTAGTTCGGGCCCGGCCCCTGCGGACGGCCTCGAGTGCGGCCTCGAAGGCCAGCAGGGTCGAGGCGTGCCGGGCGGGGTAGTCCTTGACCGGGGCGAGCATGGCGAGATCCGAAAAGCGTCCTGCGGGCGCAGGGCCGCCCGCCTTCAGCATAGAGCGGAAGGCGCCCGTCGCCAACTCGAGGTCTTCCTGGCTGGCACCGATCGCCCCGGCGCCGAGGATGGCGGCCGAGGCCTGTCCCAGGGCGCAGGCCTTCACCTCCTGGGCAAAACGGTCGATCCGCCCCGAATCGTCCAGTCCGACGTCCACCGTCACCCGGCTCCCGCAGAGTCGCGAGCTTTTCTCCGCCGAGCCGTCGGGCGCTTCGAGCCGGCCCAGGTGCGGAAGGTTGGCGGCCAGGGCCAGCACCTTCGCCGAGTAGATGTCGTCGATCATGGCGCGGCGGGCGGAGCTCCGCCCCGTTCCGCCAAGAGCTGGCCCGCACGGTGGATCAGGGCTTCGTTCATGGCGCGGAATCCGTCCAGGTGGGCTGTCCGGTTGGCCTTGAAATGCCGCTTGGCCAGCAGTCCGGTGAAGATCTCGCCGTTCGAGACAATGCAGCCGGTGGGGCTGACGATGTCGACCTCGATGAAGCGGACGCTCTTGACCCAGCCATCTGACCGGCTGTCCCGCCAGTGGATCTGTTCGAGGGGCATCCATTCCAGTACCACGGGTCTGGCCTCCCGGGTCGTTCGGCCCGGCAGGGCCTCGGTCAGCTCCAGTTGGGCGCCGATCCGGATCTCTCCCCGGGACTTGGGATAGAGGGGGTTCCAGGCGCTCCATCCATCGACGTCGCTCAGCAGTTCCCAGAGGATTTCCGGGGAGATCTGGACGCCGATCCGATGCTCGATCTTCAGGGGCGCGGCACCGCCGGCCGACGGCTTGGGGCCGCGGGATTTCATCCCGAACATGGGCGGCGGGTGGATCGCCATCAGGTCCTCTCCTTCAGTCTCCAGGTCGCGCCGGACGCACTGTCCATGACCTCGACGTTCAGGGCGGCCAGTTCGTCGCGGATGCGGTCGGCGGCGGGCCAGTCCCGGTTGGCGCGGGCTTCGGTGCGGCTGGCGACAAGGCTGTCGATCTGGGACTTGAAGGCGTCATCCGCGCCGCCCTGGAACCAGGCTTCAGGATCGCCGAACAGGAAGCCCATCAGCCTTGCCGAGGCCAGCAGACGCCCCTTGGCCCCGGGCCGACCCGGCCCGGTTGCTGTCTCCAGGGCTGTGGCCAGTCCAAACAGCTCGGCCATGGCCGCGGGGGTGTTCAGGTCGTCCTCGAGGGCGGCCAGGAAGGCCGGGTCCGGGCCGGTGTCGGCCGCCTCCACCCCCGCCGATCGACGCAGGGCACCGTAGAGGCGGTCCAGGGCCTTGACCGACTGGGCGATCAGCTCGCCCGTCCACTCCAGCGGTGCCCGGTAATGGCCGACCAGCAGGGCCCAGCGCAGGGCCTCGCCGGGGGAGGACTTCACCAGGTCGTTCACCAGGGCGACATTGCCCAGGCTCTTCGACATCTTCTCCTCGCCGAAGTTCAGGAAGCCATTGTGCATCCAGTAGCGGGCGTAGGTGCGCTCGCCGTCCGGTCCGTGGCCGTGGGCGCAGACCCCCTGCGCCCGCTCGTTTTCATGGTGCGGGAACAGAAGGTCGATGCCGCCGCCGTGGATGTCGATGGGCAGGCCCAGGGACTGCTCGA
This sequence comes from uncultured Alphaproteobacteria bacterium, assembly GCA_903912465.1. Lineage (GTDB taxonomy): Bacteria > Pseudomonadota > Alphaproteobacteria > Caulobacterales > Caulobacteraceae > Phenylobacterium. Next base: position 4,499 of record CAIWHQ010000091.1, read on the forward strand.
TCATGGCCGTGCACTCGATGTGCCAGCCTGGCCGGCCGGGGCCGAAGGGGCTGGCCCAAACCGGCTCCCCAGGCTTGGAGGGCTTCCACAGGACAAAGTCCGCCGGATGCCGCTTGTAGGGGGCGACCTCGACCCGGGCACCGGCGATCATCTCGTCCATGGGATGACCCGACAGGGCCCCGTAGTCCGCACAGGCCTGGGTGTCGAAGAGGACATGCCCCTCGGCGGCATAGGCTGAGCCGTTGTCCACCAGCCGGCCGATCAGGGCGATGATGGCGTCCATGGTCCGGGTCGCCCGGGGCTGGAAGGTCGGCCGCAGGGCGCCCAGCTCGGCCATGTCGGCGTTGTAGGCGGCCAGGTAGCGGTCGGTGATCACGTCAATGGCGACGCCTTCCTCGGCGGCCTTGCGGTTGATCTTGTCGTCCACGTCCGTGACGTTGGCGGCGTAGAGCACGGCGTCTGTGCCAAAGGTTTGGCGCAGCAGGCGGAACAGGACGTCGAACACCACCACCGGCCGGGCATTGCCGATGTGGGCGAAGTTGTAGACCGTCGGCCCGCAGACATACATCGTCACCCGGGCCGGATCGGCGGGGACGAAGGGCCGCTTGGCGCGGGCCTGGGTGTCATAGAGCGAAAGGGGCATGGGACGGGTTGGACCTGGTGGAATGCGGCGCGAGGTTGCCCCCGGCGGGGCGGCTCCCGTATACAGTCTGGCCCTCCGGCGGGCCAAGGACTTTGGGGACCTCCCCGATGTCGCCGCGCCGGGACCAGAGGAAGGACGCCATGGCCGCTCCCGCTGACACCAACTCCGCCGCCGTGCCCGTCGGGCTGGAGCCCCTGCGCCGTCCGACCCGCGAGGAGGCCATGGAGGCCGTCCGCACCCTCATCGCCTGGGCCGGTGACGACCCCCGCCGGGAGGGCGTGCTCGACACCCCCAAGCGGGTCATTGACGCCTACCAGGACTGGTTCGAGGGCTACCGCCAGGACCCGGCCAAGGAGCTGTCCAAGACCTTCGAGGATGTCCAGGGCTATGACGACATCGTCATGCTGCGGGACATCGAGGTGGAGAGCCACTGCGAGCACCACATGGCCCCCTTCCTGGGCAAGGCCTATGTGGCCTACATGCCGACCAACCGGGTCGTGGGCATCTCCAAGCTGGCCAAGGTGGTGACCATCTTCGCCCGTCGTCTCCAGACCCAGGAGACCATGACCCAGCAGATCGCCAACGCCATCAACGACAGCCTGCGCCCGGCCGGCGTGGCGGTGCTCATCGACGCCGCCCACCAGTGCATGACCACCCGTGGCCTGCATCACCGGCACGTCTCGACCCTCACCACCCAGTTCACCGGGGTGTTCAAGACCGACGACGCCCTGCGCCAGCGCTTCCTGGACTTCGTCAACCGCCGCTAGGAGCCCCCATGACCGCCGACTTCCCTGCGGCCCCGTCGGTGGAGGCGCTGGAGACCGGCGACGTCCTGGCCCCCCGCTTCGGCCCCGACGGCCTGATCGCCGCCATCGCCCAGCACGCCGACACCGGCGAGGTCCTGATGCTGGCCTGGATGAACGCCGAGGCCCTGCGCTCCACCCTGGCCTCGGGCGAGGCGGTCTACTTCAGCCGCGCCCGCCAGGCCCTCTGGAAGAAGGGCGAGACCTCCGGCCAGGTCCAGGTGGTGGCCGAGGTGAGGATCGACTGCGACCAGGACGCCGTCCTCCTGAGGGTCCGGCCGCAGGGCGACGGCGGTGCCTGCCATGTGGGTGCGCGCACCTGCTTCTTCCGGAGCGTGACCCCGGACGGCGCCGGCCTTGTCCCCGTCCCCGGCGCCAGGCCCGACCGCGAGGCCGGCTGAGGGCGTCGCCGCCCCCGCACCCCCTCCACCGGGCCCTGTGCGCTAGGCCTCCTTCAGTCCGGAGACCCCGTCAGTGCCTGGGGTGAAGGTGAAGGTCTTCAGGACGCTGGTCGTGAAGGTCTTCTCCTGGATGGTGGAGACGACCATCATCTCGGCCTTGCCGGTGGTCCGCCCGAGGGTCAGCAGAACGAAGCCCTTGGCGGCCTGGTCGGAATAGACCACCTCGCGGTTAGCGTCGGCCATGACCTGGCCCACGGGCACGCCCGGCAGGGCATCTCCGGCACCCGGGCTGGTGATGGCGGTGGTGCCGAACTCCACGGCCACCCGGTTCCCGCCCTCGGGGGCGTCGTAGAGCTCATTGGCCCAGAAGGCGTGGCTGTCGCCGGAAACGACCACGGCGTTGGCCTTCGCCCGGCTGATCAGGCCGTAGAGGCGCTGGCGGTCGGCGGGATAGCCGTCCCACATGTCCAGGCCATAGGGCAGGCCGAGCTTCGAGATCCCCGCCATGCGGTCGATACGCCGCAGGCCGTCGGCGCCAAGGCCCGCTGTTGCTTCTGCGTACTTCTCCGGGCCCAGGGCGGCGCGCAGGTCGGGCACGTTCACCCGGGCCATGACCACCTCATTGCCAAGCACCTGCCAGGTGCGGCCGGACTTCACGGAGTTGGTAAGGCCCCGGCGCAGCCAGTCGGACTGGGAAGGACCCATCATGCGGCGGTCCGGGTCGGCCAGGCGCTTGCGGAACCGGACGACATCCGGCTTGCCATCCGCGCCGTTCAGGTCGGTGGCGTAGTCCAGCTGCTGGTCCCGGGCGGTCAACCGGGTCTCGAGCATGAAGAGGGTGGCGAGGTCGCCGAACTCGAAGGTCCGGTTGATGGAAAAGCCGCCGCCGTCGGGTTCGCGGATGGGCATCCACTCGTAATAGGCCTTGATGGCCGCCGCCTTGCGGCGGTTCCAGGAGCCCTCGTCCTTCTGGTGGTTCTCAGCGCCGTCCGTCCAGCTGTTGTTGGCGGTCTCATGGTCGTCCCAGACGACGATCCAGGGGGCCCGGGCATGGGCCGCCTGGAGCTGGGGATCGGTCTTGGTCTGGGCGTGCCGGTTGCGATAGTCCCCAAGGGTGAAGATCTCGTGGTCCGGCTGGACCAGGCGACCCAGCTTCTTGCCCGATTCCGCGCCGTAGCCCCCGGGCGCGTATTCGTAGATGTAGTCCCCCAGGTGGAGGACAACATCGACCCGCGGCAGGTCGGCGATGGCCTGGTAAGCGTTGAAATACCCAGCCTGCCAGAGGGCGCAGGAGGCAACGGCCATGACGGCGTCCTCGACCTGGCCTTCGGGCAGGGTGCGGGTGCGGCCCATGGGCGAGGTCACGCCGTTCGATGTGAAGGTGAAGGTGTAGGCCCGGCCCGGATCGAGGCCGCCGACATCGATCTTGACGGTGAAGTCCCGGGAGGCGGAGGTGGTTCCCCGGCCTGACTTCGCGCCACCGGCCATTCTGTCGATGGGGTTGAGGCTCCACTCGTAGGAAATGGAACCGATGGAGGGATCCACGGGCGTGATGCGGGTCCAGAGGATGACGCGGTCGGCTGTGGGATCCCCCGAGGCGACCCCGTGGTCGAACCGGACCTGACCAACGCCCTGGGCGTCGGCGCTTCCACCGGCGGCGAGGCTTCCGGCCCCGAACAGGGCGAGGGCCCTGCGACGATCCATGCGCATGATCTGAAACTCCCCCTGGGCGGCCCCTGCGACCGACACATCTACCCCTGTGTCCTAGAGACCCCAGATGACGATACCGTGTCCAGACCTTCAGGGCCTTGCGGCGGCGTCGCCGGATGGGATTCATGGCCGGATGACCGACACGCAAGACCTGCCCGATGACGAGGAGGCACCCGTCTCCGGCACGCGTCTGGAGGCCCGGCTGCCCGATGGCCTCGCCGGCCGTCTTGACCGGGCGCTGGCCGACGCCCTGCCTCAGGTCTCCCGGGCCCGCCTCAGGGCCCTGATGGAGGCCGGTGCCGTCACCCGGGAAGGGGTCCCGGTCCGGGACCCTTCGGCCCGGCCGGCGGCGGGCGGCTATTGTGTCGACGTCCCGGCCCCCGCGGCCGCGCTTCCGGAGCCTCAGGACATTCCCCTGGAGGTCCTGTTCGAGGACTCCAGCCTGATCGTGATCAACAAGCCTGCCGGCATGGCTGCGCATCCGGGCCCGGGTCTCCCGGACGGAACCCTGGTCAACGCCCTCCTGTACCACTGCGGCGCTTCGCTTTCGGGCATAGGCGGGGTGGCCCGGCCCGGGATCGTCCACCGCCTGGACAAGGAGACTTCCGGGGTCATGGTGGCCGCCAAGACCGACGTCGCCCACCAGGGCCTGGCCGCCCTGTTCGCCGCCCATGACATCGAACGCCTCTACCTGGCCCTGGTCCGCGGCGCGCCCCGACCACCGGGCGGGGAGATCCGTACACGGATTGGTCGCTCGACCCACGACCGGATGAAGATGGCTGTCCTGAAGTCCGGGGGGCGCGAAGCCGTCACCCAATACCGGACCGAGCGGGTCTTCGGGCCCGCCGCCGCCCCTCTCGCCGCCCGGGTGACCTGCCGGCTGGAGACCGGACGTACCCACCAGATCCGGGTGCACATGGCCTCCCTGGGCAGTCCCTGCCTGGGCGACCCGGTCTACGGCTCCGGCGCCCCTGCGGCGGCGGTACGCGAGGCGATC
>CAIWHQ010000092.1 GCA_903912465.1 uncultured Alphaproteobacteria bacterium
CGCCTCGCAGTCCTGACGGCCTAGCTGCGCCCGGACTCCGTCCCGACCCCGCCAAAGCGCCTCAAAACAACCCGAAAGGGCCAGAAAACCTCGCCTCAATGCGCCTCAAGGCACAGGACGGCACGTATCGCAGAAGTCCCCTGGGGGGAGGAATGAGAACGCCAATTGCTCCCCATCGGGGGGAGCTCCGGGCAAAGCCCGGTGAGGGGGTCAACGGCCCCTCAGCCGACCCCCTCCGGCCCTGGCCCCGGGCGTGGACTTCTGCGCCCGCATTAGAGCGGCGCGGGTCAGACGTCTGCGATCCGAAGACACCTGAACCGGGGTTCCCATCCGGCCTTGGGCGGCAGCGCCTCCACGGCAAAGCCAAGCCTGAGATAGAAACCTGTCGCTCCGGTGTGGGTTTCAGCGTGAATCGGCAGACCTGGGTGAGCCCTGCAAATCGCCTCAATGAGCGCTCGTCCGTACCCGGAGTTCTGGTGCCCGGGTGCCACGGCGATGTGGGTGATCTCCACCCCTTCCTGATCCTGCCGAAAACCTGCCGCCGCCGCCTGAACTCCGCCGATGGTCGCCTCAATGAGTCCCCGACCCGGTTCGTCCCGGTAGGTAGCTCGGACCTGCGCCATCTTCTCGATGGTCGGGTCGCCAACAGCGGCGGCCAGGATTCGCCAGAAGGTTTCGTCACCGGCAGCAGGCGGCAGGAACCTGATCCCGTCGAGTGTCATATCGGCCCTCCCACGGCGAAGGTCTTGAATGGCGATTTCTGTAGAGCCCTTCTGCCGCCACCGTTAAACCCCTTTCAAAGTTTAGGGCTAAGGGTGACGCCGACCCAGACCAGGACCCCTCATGATTCGCGCCCGCAGAGCCCGCATTGTCGCTACCCTCGGACCGGCGACCCGAAAGCTGGAGCAGATCGTCGCCCTGGCGCGGGCAGGAGCCGACGTCTTCCGGGTGAACTTCAGCCATGGCGAGCATGCGGACCATGCCACGGCCATCGCCCGGGTGCGGGCCGCCGAGGCCGAGGTCGGCCGGCCGCTGGCGGTGCTGGCGGACCTGCAGGGCCCGAAGATCCGGCTGGGCGAATTCCTCGAGGGGCGCGTGGAGCTGACCCGTGGCCAGGCCTTCCGACTCGACCGTGACCCGACGCCGGGGGACTCCCGCCGGGTCTGCGTGCCCCACCCCGAGATCTTCGCTGCCCTGAGGACCGGGGCCGACGTGTTGCTGGACGACGGCAAGGTCCGGCTGAAGGTCGGCCGCTTCGGCGCAGACTTCGCCGAGACCGAGGTGATCAGTGGCGATATCCTCTCCGACCACAAGGGCCTGAACCTGCCCGGCCTGGCCATTCCCATTCCCGCCCTGACCGAGAAGGACCGGCTGGACCTCGACTTCGCCCTGGCCCAGGGCGTGGACTGGGTGGCCCTGTCCTTCGTCCAGCGCGCCGCCGACATGGCCGAGCTGAGGCAGATCGTCCTGGGCCGTGCCGGCGTCCTGGCCAAGATCGAGAAGCCCGCCGCCCTGGAGGCCCTGGACGAGATCCTGGACCTGTCGGAGGCGGTCATGGTGGCCCGGGGCGACCTGGGGGTCGAACTGGCGCCTGAAGATGTGCCGGTGGTCCAGAAGACCCTGGTCCGCGCCGCGCGGATGCGGGGCATCCCCGTCATCGTGGCCACCCAGATGCTGGAGTCCATGATCCACTCGCCGACACCGACCCGGGCCGAGGCCTCGGACGTGGCCGCCGCCGTCTACGAGGGTGCCGACGCCGTCATGCTGTCGGCCGAGACCGCCGCCGGCGAATACCCCCTGGAGGCGGTGACCATGATGGACCGCATCCTGGCGCGGGTGGAGCGCGATCCGCGCTGGCCCGAGCTGATGGCCGCCGAATACCCGGTGGAGGACGCCGACGCCGATGCCCTGGTCGCGGCTGCGCGGCGGGCTGCCGATTCTGCATCGACGGGGTGCCTGGCCGCTTTCACCACCACCGGCCAGACCGCCCTGCGCCTGTCGCGGGAACGCCCCCTCCAGCCCACCCTGGCCCTGACCACCCGCCTGGCCACCGCCCGGCGCCTGGCCCTGGCCTGGGGCATCGAGGCCCGGGTCGTGGACATCATCACCGATCCCGAGGACCTGGCTCGGGTGGCGGTCGACGAGGCCCTGGCGGCGGGCCTGTGCCCGCCCGGACACCGGGTCCTGATCCTGGCCGGCCTGCCCATGGGATCCCCAGGCGCGGCCAACATACTGCGCATCGCCCACGCCCCCCTGAGGCGCTGAAGCCAGACCCAAAAGGAAGGCGTGCAAGGTGCCGCGGTATGGGCTATTTCCCGCGCCGCACGCCGGACCGGCGCCTGCCTGCGCTTGCGGGGTAAAGTCTTGAAGAATGTGTACACCGGGCTTGTCGGCGACATCGGCGGCACCCACGCCCGCCTGGCCCTGGTCGACGAAGAAGGCCATATCCGCAACCCCCTCACCTTCGAGGAGCGCCACTATCCGTCCCTGACGGAGGTGATTGGCAGCTATCTGGAGAAGACCCTGGGGCGGAAGCGGCCAGGGCGTGCCGTGCTGGCGGTGGCGGGCCCCGTGGTGGATGGGGAGATCCAGTTCACGAACAACAGCTGGCAGGCCTCCGAGGGCGAGCTCGTCGTGGCCTTCGAGTTCGAGTCCGTCCGGCTGATCAATGACTTCGCCGCCCAGGCCCTGGCTGCCCCTCTCCTGCCGGCGGATACCCTGAGGCGCATTGGCCCCGACATCCGCAGCGCAGACTTCGCCCCGCTTGTGGTGATGGGCGCCGGGACTGGATTTGGCGTCGCCGGCCTGGCCCGGTCCGACCGGGGCGACGTCGAGGTCGCCGGCGAGGGCGGGCATGGGGCCTTCGCCCCCTCCGACGAGACCGAGATGGAGATCCTGCGGATCCTGAACCGTCGGTTTGGTCGGACCTCCATCGAGCGCATCCTGTCCGGGCCCGGCCTGCACAACCTCTATTCGGCCCTGGCTGCGATCCAGGGCGTGCCGTCGACCCTGGCGGATGAGGCGGCCGTGACTGCAGCTGCCGAAGCGGGGGACGCCCTGGCGAACGAGACCCTGGACCGCTTCTGCGCCATCCTTGGCTCGGTGGCTGGAGACCTGGCCCTGACCTTCGGCGCCCGGGGCGGTGTCTACATCTCCGGCGGACTGGCTCCGCGCATGGCTGACCGGCTGGCGGGTGGCGGCTTCCGGAGCCGGTTCGAGGCCAAGGGCCGGATGAGTGGCTTCATGGCCGAGATCCCGACCACCCTCATCCAGCACCCCTACGCCGCCCTGGTGGGCGCGGCGCGAGCCCTGAAGCGGCCGGCCGCCGGCTTGCGCTGACCGCTGGCCTTCCGTCAGTCGCCGTTGACCCCCTCCGTCCCGGGGCGCCGCCCCGGTCCACCTCCCCCTGGGGGGAGGAATTACAGAGCTATTGCTCCCCCAAGGGGGAGCTCCGGGAGAAGCCCGGTGAGGGGGTCAACGGCCCCTCAGCTGACCCCTTCCGGCCCGCTGCGCGGTCCACCTCCCCCTGAGGGGTAGGAATTGCGACGGACGCGACGGCGCCTATCGCCCCTGGAAGTTGCCTGGGCGGCGTTCGGCGACGGCGCGGACGCCTTCGGCGAAGTCCTCTGTGGCGCGCAGTATGGTCTGCTGGCCGTGTTCGTGGTCGGTCTGGGCCCGGACGCCGGCGGCGAGGCCAGCGCGCAGGGTCTTGCGGGTGGCAACCACCGCCAGGGGGGCGTTCTCGGCGATCTCGGCGGCCAGGGCCTTGGCGGCCTCCAGCAGGTCCGCCTGGGGGACCACCTCGTCCACCAGGCCCCAAGCCAGGGCCTCCTCGGCCTTCACCCGCCGGCCGGTCAGGAACATCAGGGCCGCCCTCTGCTCACCGATCAGGCGCGGCAGGGTGTGGGTCAGGCC
>CAIWHQ010000093.1 GCA_903912465.1 uncultured Alphaproteobacteria bacterium
CGCTCGACCTTCAGGCCCGCCCGGGTCAGTTGGTCCTGGACGCTGCCCGTCCCGGTCAGGTGGCCGGCGCCGACCGCGACGAAGACCACGCCGGGGCGGTCCATGCGCGCCTTGAGGTCCGCCGCCCAACGGGCGTTACGCTCGGTCAGGAGGATGCGGGCGGTCTCGGGGGTTTCCTTCATCTCTTCGTTCATGAGCCGCCCGGTCTCTTCAGGCTCGCCCCGGGCCCAGTGGTCGATCATCTCCGCCAACAGCGCCAGGCCCTCCTCGCGGTGGTAGATGATGTCGCGGATTCCGACCAGCTGCTCGGCCTCGGGGGTGGAGTCGAGCATGGTGAACTGCTGCTCCGGGGTCTCGAAGGCGGTGAGGGTCTTTCCTGCCTTCCGGGCCGCCTGAGTCAGGACCTCCTCGGCACCGGACTTCGGATCCATGCCGGCCTTCATGTACTGCACGACGGACGCCTGGACGGTGATGAACCAGGGCTCGAGGGGTTCAAGTGGGGTGGTGGGCAAACCGAGCTCCGTCAGCGCCCGGACATAGGCCGCATGGTCCTCCGGCGACAGCCTCTGGGACATGGTGCGGCCCTTGGGGTCCACAGCCAGCTTCAGGATGAGGGGGGAGAGGCTGGCCGGATCCTCGACCGGCAGGAGCTCCATCCTCAGCTCATCGGACGCATTGAAGGCGTCGGCCACCCCATCATCGAACCAGGCCAGGTCCTTGGGCAGGAAATGCACGGTCCCGAAGAGGTAGATCGTCGTATCCGCATCGCGCACCACCCACAGGGCGGGGTCGGCGTCGCGGGCGGCGGCGAGGGCTGGCGCGGAGACGAGGGCGAGGGCAGCGGCGAGGGCGGCGAGGCGGCGGATCATCAGGGGGCTCCGGAAGGAAGGGGGAAGGGTCAGCCCAGCCGCCGGCGCAGCTTGAGGCCGAAATAGGCGAGGAGGGTGACCACCAGGGTGGCCATCAGGACCGCGGGGACGTCGGGCGCGGGCGCATACCCCCTGGCCGCAGCGGCGACCCAGCCTGCGCCGATCAGGATATGGGCGATGACGCCGACGAAGCTGGCCCAGAGGTTGTCCATGACTTCCAGCTCGTCCACCCGGCGGATGAACCAGACGTTCACGGCGACCACTCCGCCCGCGACCAGGGCCAGAAGGGTCCAGAAGAGGGCGGGCGAGAGCGGGAGCGCACCGCCGTCGGCGAGGCCGAAGGCCATGCCTCCGAGGAAGCCGACACTGAGGGCGGCGATCCAGACGTTGCGGATCCGGCGGCTTCGCTGGTGCAGCCGGGCCTCGCCGGAGAGGGAAGAGGTCGAATTCGTTTCAGGTGAGGTCATGGGAGGGTCCTCTGGATCGGGATCAGGCGTCGTCGCCGCCGAAGACCTGCTCAATGGGCAGGCCGAATTCGCGGGCGATGCGGAAGGCGAGACTGAGGGAGGGGTCGTGCTTGCCGGTCTCGATGGCGTTGACCGCTTGGCGGGACACATCGATACGCCCCGCCAGCTCGGCCTGGCTCCAGCCCTTCTCGGCCCTCAGGAGTCGAAGTTGGTTGTTCATGTCGTCCTGCTGTTTGTCAGGTTGTCATGACAATATGTAAGGCAAACATGACTATGTCAAGTCCACCTGACACGCTGGTTAGGAAGAGTCGTCGCGTCGGCGCTCTCAGCGGCGGTCGGCCAGCCAGCTGCGGATAGTGCGGTTCACGAGGGCTTCGGCGTCGTGCTGCACGAAGTGGTCGGCGTCGGGGATCATGAGCAGGGTGGTGTCCCGGGCGACGTGATCCCAGGTCCCGGCGTGGCCGGCAGCGGACAGGGCCTTGTCCTTCATGCCGTGAATGACCAGCACCGGCGACTGAACGGGCGGGGGGACGGAGGCGGTGTCGGGCGCAGCCGCCCCTGAACCGGAGGGATAGTTGGCCCGGTAGTAGTTCAGCATCCCCGCCAGGCTGGAGCGCCGGAAGGCCTCGACATAGCCGGCGCGTTCCGCCGGGTCCTTTACCCAACCGGCCAGGCCTTCGGCGGTGAGGTTCTTCTCGAAGCCCGGCGTCTGGAAGCTGCGGGCGTACTGGCTGTTCTTCTGCTGCTCGGCGTTGCCGGCCATCTCGCGTCCGAAGCCGGCGGGATGAGGCACGCTCAGGATGACCAGCCGGTTGACCAGGTCGGGCCGCTGGATGGCCACCTGCCAGGCGATGGCCGCGCCCCAGTCATGGCCCACCACCACGGCGTCCTTCGCCCCCTCGGCGGCGATGACCGCGGCTACGTCACCGACCAGGTTGGGCATGGCGTAGGCCTCGACCCCCTCGGGCTTGTCCGAGAGGTTGTAGCCCCGCCCGTCCAGGGCCGCGGTCCGGTAGCCCGCCGCCTGGAGCACGCCCTTCAGCGGCTTCCAGGTGGCCCAGTAGTCGGGGAAGCCGTGGATCATCACCACCAGGGGCCCCTTGCCCGCGACCACATAGTGGATCCTGACCCCGTCATTGGCGGCGTAGCGGTCCTGCGGTGCGGCGGCGGCGCGACCCGCGCCCAGGGCCAGGGCTGCGAGGCCCGCAAGGGCGGCGAGGGCGGCGGGGTGGGGCTTGTGGCGCATGTCGGGTCTCCGGGTCCGCTGGACAGGCCGGCCCTAAGCCGTAACATGCCCCCTCCACGGCCCGGCCGCCAGCGTCGCCAGGGCTTTCCGGGGGAAGTCATGCCCAGCCTTACCGTTCGTCTCGCCGCCGCCGCCGCCATTATGGCTGCCTCCGGAGCCGCCCAGGCCGCCACGCTTTCGGTAGCCCCGGGTCCCGACGCCCAGGAGCGGCTACAGACCGCCCTGCTGGATGCCAGGCCCGGCGACACGGTCCAGATCGCCGCCGGCCGCTATGACCTGACCGACGGCCTGTCCCTCGACGTGGACGGGGTCACGGTCACCGGCGCGGGGCCAGGCGCAACGGTGCTGTCCTTCAAGGGGCAGAAGGGCACCGGCGAGGGCCTGCTGATCACCTCCGACCGGGTCACGGTGAAGGACCTGGCGGTGGAGGACACCCGCGGCGACGGGATCAAGTCCAAGGGCGCGGACGACATCCGCTACCTCAACCTGCGGGTCGAGTGGACCGGCGGCCCGAAGGAGACCAACGGCGCCTACGGGGTCTATCCGGTTTCGTCGGAGCGCGTGCTGATCGACGGGGTGGTGGTGAAGGGTGCCTCGGACGCCGGCATCTATGTCGGCCAGTCCAGGCACATCGTGGTGCGCAACAGCCGGGCCGAGTTCAACGTCGCCGGGATCGAGATCGAGAACTCCATGTTCGCCGACGTCCACGACAACGTCGCGACCCGCAACGCAGGCGGCGTCCTGGTCTTCGATCTGCCCAACCTGCCGCAAATGGGCGGCCACTCCACCCGGGTCTTCCGCAACCGGATCGTCGACAACGACACCCCCAACTTCGCCCCCAAGGGCAACATCGTCGCCGGCGTGCCGACCGGGACAGGGGTCATGGTCATGGCCAACCGCAACGTCCACGTCTTCGACAACGAGATCAGCGGCAACCAGAGCGCCGGCGTCATGCTGGTCAGCTACACCCAGGCCTTCAATGACCCGACCTACAATCCCCTGCTGCGGGACATCGTGGTCCGCGCCAACCGGATCGGCCGCAATGGCTGGGACCCGAAGTTCCCCGGCGGGCCGGAGATCGCCAAAGCCCTGGGCGGTCCCCTGCCGCCAGTCGTCTGGGACGGCGTCCGCGCCGCCGGCGGCCGGCCGGCCGAGGTCCGGGTCAACCTGGCCGACGGCCCGGTCCTGAATCTCAACCTCCCGGGCCCGGGCCGGGTGGACGCCGCCGCCCCCACGGTGGCCGCGAACGTCTCCGACGCCGCGATCGCCGAGCCCCCGGCGGTGAGCCTGGACCCCGCCCGCAAGTGAGGCGCAGCCTCGTCCTTCTGGCCGCCCTGTTTGGCCTGGGCGCCGCCTCGCCGCCTCCGGCCGTCGACCTGGGCGTGGTCCTGCAGGAGGCACCCGCACCGCGGCTTTCGGACTACCGGCTCTTCGTCGACGCAGGGGCTGACCGGCCGAACGGGCGAGTGGTCCCCTACACGCTCGCCACGCCCCTGTTCACCGACCATGCGGAGAAGTCCCGCCTGGTCTTCACCCCGCCGGGCCGGAAGATCGGCTACACCGCGACGGGCGTCCTCGACTTCCCGGTGGGTGCCGTCCTGGTGAAGACCTTCGCCTATCCCGCCGACCTGCGTCGTCCGGATCGTGAGGTGCGCAAGGTCGAGACCCGCCTCCTGATCCACAAGGCCTCGGGCTGGACGGCCCAGACCTATGTCTGGAATGCAGAGGGGACCGAGGCGGTGCTCAAGCGCGCCGGCGCCCGCCTGCCGGTGCGCTTCACCGACCCCAAGGGTGTGCAGGTCGACCTCGACTACGCCGTGCCCAACCAGAACCAGTGCAAGACCTGCCACCAGCTGGAGGGCGCGGTCACCCCGATCGGCCCCAAGGCGCGCAACCTGAACCGCGAGGTCGCCCTGACGGGCGGCGGGCAGGCCAACCAGCTGGAGTACTGGCGCCAGGCAGGCCTTCTGGACGGCGCGCCGCCTCCCCCCGCCCGGCCGCGCCTCGCCACCTGGGATGACGCATCCCAGCCCCTGGACGCCCGAGCCCGGGCCTATCTCGACGTCAACTGTGGCCACTGCCACAACCCCTCGGGGTCGGCCAGCAACTCCGGCCTCTTCCTCACCGCCGAGGAGACCCGCCCCGCTGCCCTGGGGATTGGCAAGCCCCCGGTCGCCGCCGGACGGGGCGCCGGCGACCTTTTGGTGGGCGTCGATCCCGGCCATCCCGATCGCTCCATCCTGGCCTACCGTATGGCCTCCATGGAGCCCGGCGTGATGATGCCCGAGCTGGGGCGGACCCTGCGCCACGAGGAGGGCCTGGACCTGGTTCGGGCCTGGATCCGCGCCCTGCCTCCGCAGCCGCGGGCGGGCCTCTGAACCCGGCCATCGCGCCCGCCACGTCGCCAGCTTGACAGACTGGCCAGACATGCTTACATTTACATCGTAAGATTTCGATATCGCCCTCCAAGGAGCCGGCCCGTCATGTCCAGTCCCATCGAAACCGCGATCCGCGCCACGGTCACGAAAGGCCTCGGTGCCGTGGTCGGGTTCAACCGCGCGCGCCTCGCCACCCGGAAGACCTCCAACCCCTATCTCGAAGGCATCCACAAGCCGATGGAGGCGGAACTGACCCTGGAGGCCCTTGCAGTTACGGGATCTATTCCCCCGGAGCTGGACGGCCGCTACCTGCGGATCGGTCCCAACCCGGCCGCCGAGGCCAGCCCGGCTGCCTACCACTGGTTCACGGGCGACGGCATGGTGCACGGCGTGCGCCTGAAGGATGGCCAGGCCCTCTGGTACCGGAACCGCTGGATCCGCTCCCGGGCCGTCTCCAGGGCCCTGGGCGAGCCCGAGGCTCCCGGCCCCCGCAACGGCCTGTCCGACACGGTCAATACCAATGTCCTGGGCCACGCCGGCGCCCTCTGGGCCCTGGTCGAGGCGGGCGGCTTTCCGGTCCGGCTCGGCGAAGACCTCCAGACCCTGGCCCACGACCCCTTTGGGGGGACGCTCAAGGGCGGGTTCACGGCCCATCCCCATCGGGACCCTGAAACCGGCGAGATGCACGCCATCTGCTACGAGGGGCCAGAGCTGAACGCGATCCGCCACGTGGTGGTCAGCCCCGAAGGCCGCGTGACGCGGGAGCTGTCCATCCCGGTCCGCAACGGCCCCTCCATCCACGACAGCATGATCACCCGCAACTACGTGATCATCCTCGACCTGCCCGTGACCTTCTCCATGAAGACCCTGCTGGCAGGGCACCCCTTCCCCTATCGCTGGAACCCGGATCACCGGGCCCGGGTGGGCCTGCTGCCGAAGACCGGGACCGCGGACGACGTCATCTGGTGCGACGTTTCGCCCTGCTACGTCTTCCACCCCTGCAACGGCTACGAGACCGCCGACGGCAAGGTCATCCTCGACGTCTGCGCCCACGACACCATGTTCGATGGCGACGGGTCGGGGCCGGTCTCCAACGTAACCCCCTTCGAGCGCTGGACGATCGATCCCGTCGCCCGCTCGGTGGACCGGCATGTGATCGACCCGGACGGCCAGGAGTTTCCCCGGCCCAACGAGTCCCAGCTCGGCAAGCCCTACCGCTACGCCTACACCATGTCCCTGCCGGCGGGCTTCGACGCCGCCGCGCCCGACCAGACCCGCCTGTTCAAGCATGACCTGGAGGCGGGGACCCGGCAGGTCCACGACTTCGGCATGGGCTACCTGCCCGGGGAATTCGTCTTCGTCCCGCGTCCGACCGCGCGGACCGAGGATGACGGCTGGCTGATGGGCTTTGTGGTGGATCTCCGGAACGAGGCCACCGACCTCGTCATCCTCAACGCCGATGACTTCGAGGGTGCCCCCCAGGCCTCCATCCGCATCCCCCACCGGATTCCCCCGGGCTTCCACGGCAACTGGGCCCCGACTGTCACGGGTCTGTAGCCCTGATCTGAGAGGATCCACCCACAATGGGAGGGTGGACCATGCGTAATCTCTGGATTGGTGCCGTGCTGGCTCTGGTGGTGAGCGGCGGTGCGGCGGCGCACGAAGGCCCTCACGATCCGCGGCGGATGGACTTCCCCGCTCCGGCGACCGGCGGGCGGATCCTGGCGGTCGACCTGCACACGCACACCGTTTTTTCCGACGGCGAGGTTTGGCCGACGATCCGCGTGGAGGAGGCCCGCCGCGACGGCCTGGCGGCCATGGCGGTGACCGAGCACCTTGAGTATCAGCCCCGCGCCGCGGACATACCGCATCCCGACCGCAACCGGTCCTACCAGCTCTCCAAGGCTGCGGCCGGGGAAAGCGTCCTGATCATCCCGGGTGCCGAGATCACCGGCCAAATGCCGCCCGGCCATGTCAATGCGGTCTTCATCACCGACGCCAACGCCCTGTCGCGCGTGAATCCGGAAGCGGCTATCCGCACAGCCAACGCCCAGGGCGGCTTTGTATTCTGGAACCATCCCTACTGGCATCGCCAGCAGCCGGACGGGGTGGCGCGTCTGCTGCCCCTGCACCAGAGCCTGATCGCCCAGAAGCAGCTCCATGGGATCGAGGTGGCCAATGGCGCCGATTACTCGGAGTCGGCCTTCCGCATCGCCCTGGAGAACGGTCTGGCCATCATCGGCACATCCGACATCCATGGCCTGATTGACTGGGACTACGACGTGCCCCGCGGCCACCGGACCGTCACCCTCGTCCTCGCCCCTGACGGTTCCGCCGCCGCAATCCGCAAGGCCCTCGGCGAGAACCGCACAGCCGCCTGGTATCGCGACAGCCTGATTGGCCGGCCGGCCATCCTGGAACAGATCGTCCGCGCCTCCCTGACCCTGGCACCGAGCGGTTATGCTGAGGGGTCCAAGGTCCTCACCGCAGTGGTCAAGAACACCTCTCCGGTTCGCTATCTCCTTCGGGTGCGCTCACCCCAGGCCCTTTACAACTCGACGGACATCGTCACGGTCCCGCCCTACGGAGAAGCGGAGATCCAGGTGACGGGTGGCGTCACCCCCGCGAACCTGTCCCTGGACTTTGAGATCCTGAACACCTTGATCGCCCCCCGCCAGCCCCTGGTCCTGAACCTGAAGCCCGCCGCCAAGCCCTGAGACGCGGCCTCTCTCCGGCCTGAAGGGCCTTGCCGTCTTCCTGAGACGAACCCACCTGGCGGGACATGAACTCTCCGTCTGAAACGCCGGATCGCCGTGCGGCTCCCGTCACCGCCAATCCCGTGGTCCATGTCGAGATCCCGGTGACCGACATGGAGCGGGCGCGTGGGTTCTATGAGGATGTGATGGGGCTGCGCTTCTCCCGCCGGAAGGTGGACGGCTACGACATGGCCTTCGCCGAACACGAGCCGGGCGCTTCGGGCGCCAGCCTGGCCCTGGCGAAGGGGGACGTTTATGCGCCCGGCAAGACGGGGCCGGTCATCTATTTCGATCTGTCGGACATCCCCCGGGTGATCGCCCGCGCATTGGCCCGGGGCGGGAGGGTCCTCTATCCCCCCACCTTGGTGGCGGACGTCGGCCTTGTCGCCGAGATCGAGGACAGCGAGGGCAACCGGATCGGTCTGACCTCGGCGGCGGACTAGGCCGTCATCGGTGAATGCCGTCCGGGGCGCGAGTTTCCGTTGGTCGCGCCTCCAATGGATCCTCCGGACGGTGCTGCTCGAAATTGAGCACCGCAGGCCCCCCCTTCAGGGATGAGGTCTTCACTCCCTCCGCCGCCAGTCGAACCGCCTGAAGATCGACGCCGCCCGGGAATCTGGGGTTCAGGAAGCCGCCCGTCGACAGCACACGCCACCAGGGCGTCAGCTGATCAAGGTTCTCGCCCAGCGCGCGCGCCTCCTCTGCCGCCCGGGCCGATATGTTCAGGAAGATGGCTGTCGAGACCGGGCAGGCGACCGCC
This sequence comes from uncultured Alphaproteobacteria bacterium, assembly GCA_903912465.1. Taxonomy (GTDB): domain Bacteria; phylum Pseudomonadota; class Alphaproteobacteria; order Caulobacterales; family Caulobacteraceae; genus Phenylobacterium. Next base: position 8,477 of record CAIWHQ010000093.1, read on the forward strand.
ACGGCATGCCGCCGGGCCAAGGCTGCGCGCAGGTCGCCTAGGGTGATCAGTTCCCCGGGATGAAGCCTGCGGACTAGATCGTCGACCTCTGACGGGCTTGAGACCACCATCCTCCCGCCGTTCGCTTCCCGGTAGCCCGGTGCCCCGGGGGGGATCCTGTCCACGATATGCGGCTGCCGGCCATCGGCGAGGCGCTCCCGGGCGGACTTCCGTTTCGTCATCACAGGGCTCCTTCCGGAATCTGTCGTCGCCGGATTCAAGTTATCCCTGAAAGCGCGGAGAACAAGGCGGCCTTTCTCTCCGCTTCCGAACGGGCCTCAGCGCGCGCTCCCGCCCCGCCAGCCCCTGGTCCTGAACCTGAAGCCAAAGGCACCCTAGGCACCTCAGTCCTTTGCAGGCGCCGCGTCGATGAAGAGGACGCTCGCCTCAGCCACCACGCGCTCGCCCGCCATCAGGCGGGCGTAGGCCAGGGTTTTGCGCCCGTCTTCTTCCGTCCGGTCGAGAAGGACCTGAAGCCA